>CAYVSR010000015.1:7433-15130 GCA_964453125.1 uncultured Phycisphaeraceae bacterium
ATCGAGAACGGCAACTTCATCTACGTCTACACCCTCGAAGAGCTCCAGCAGATCAAGCAGGCCGACCGGCGCCCCATCGGCAAGGTCATCCAGCTCAACTACCTCAACGCCAACGACGCCGCTCAGTTCGTCACGCCGCTCCTCTCCGACGTCGGCCAGATCAAGACCAACGGCGACGTCGACGCCTTCAGCATCGCCGAGAACCCCGTGGGCGACGAGCGCTTCGCGCTCAGCGCCACGCTCGTCGTGTTCGACTATCCCGAGCACGTCGACGAGATCGAGAAACTCGTGCGCCAGCTCGACACCCGCCCGGCGCAGGTCCTCGTCGAGGCCACGATCCTCCAGACGAAACTCACCGAGTCCAACGCGTTCGGCGTCGATTTCTCCGTCGTCGCCGGCCTCGACTTCACCGACTTCATCCCCAGCGGCGGCCCGCTCAGCGTCTTCCGCGGGCTCCAGACCCCGCCCGCGCAGGACGCCACCGCGGCGATCGACGCCCAGGGCACCGCCGTCGTCAGCACGCCCGGCAACACGAACGGCCCGGGCACGCTGAAGATCGGCATCGTCGACGACGACTTCTCGGTGTTCGTCCGCATGCTCGACGAGGTCGCCGACACCACGGTGCTCTCGAACCCGAAGCTCCTCGCGCTCAACCGGCAGCCCGCCAAGGTGCTCGTCGGCCGGCGCCTCGGCTACCTCTCCACCACCGCGACCGAGACCGCGACCACCCAGACGGTCGAGTTCCTCGACACCGGCACGCAGCTCGCCTTCCGCCCCTTCATCTCCAACGACGGCATGATCCGCATGGAGCTCCGCCCGAGCGTCTCGCAGGGCTTCATCCGCACGACCAACGACCCCAACGGCCAGCCCGTCTCCATCCCCGACGAGGAGACGCAGGAGGTCACGACCAACGTCCTCGTGCGCGACGGCCAGACCATCGTCCTCGGCGGCCTCTTCAAGGAAACCACCACGCTCAACCGCAAGCAGGTGCCCTTCCTCGGGGACGTGCCGATCATCGGCCTGCCCTTCCGCGGCCACGACGATTCCACCGACCGCGTCGAGATCATCTTCCTGATCACGCCCACCATCGTGAACGACAAGTCCATGCTCGCGCAGGGCGAGCGCGGCGCCGCGACTGTCGAGCGCGTCCGCGCCGGCACGCGCCAGGGCCTCCTCCCCTGGAGCCGCGACCGCATGACCGCGAAGCTCAACGTCGAGGCCGAGGAACTCGCGCGCGAGGGCAAGCGCGACGAGGCGCTCTGGAAACTCCGGCGCTCGCTCGAACTCAACCCCGTCCAGCCCGACGCCATGCGACAGCGCGAGTCCCTCGAGGGCCGGCGCGACGTCGTGCCCTCGCGCTCCTACCTCGAGGACGTCATCGGCGGCGAGCCCCGCTCGCAGACCGGCGCGATGCGCATCGTTCCCGGCCAGCCCCGCGCGCCCCTTGCTTCGGCGCCCGCCGCGCCCGTCGTTCCGACGCCAGCCCCGGCGAGCGTCGCGCAAGTCCCGGAGTGGGCCGCGCCGTTCCTCAACCCCGCGCTGCCCGCCACGGCGGACGCCTCGGCCGAGTCGGAGGTCGACCAGTGAAGCCCACGCGGACTCGCCTCCTCGCCCTGTACGCCTCCGGCGTCGCGCTGTGCGCGCTCCAGGGCTGCAACAGCGGCCACGGCCAGCACACCTCGCAGGCGCTCGCCGACGCCCAAGACCGCCTCGGCGCCCTCAAGGCAGGCTCGGAATACGAGATGGCCCAGCAGCAGTTCCTCGCGGGGGACCTCGACAAGGCGCTCAAGTCAGTCGACAAGTGCATCGGCTACAGCCCCTCGGTCGCGAAGGCGTATGTCCTGCGCGGGCGCGTGCTGCTCGAGCAGGGCCGCCTCGAGGACGCCAAGCACGCCCTCGACAAGGCGCTCGCCATCGACCCCGCCCACCCCGATGCCCTCTACTTCTCCGGCGTCGTGCTCGAGCGATTCAGCGAGTACGAGACCGCGCACGCGCGCTACCTCGCCGCGGCCGAGGCCGACTCCGCCAACGCTCAGTACGTCGTCGCCGCCGCCGAGATGCTCGTCGAACTCAATCGGCTCGAAGAGGCCCAAGCGCTGCTCGAGTCTCGCCGCGCCGTGTTCGAACACAACGCCGGCCTGCGCCAGGCGCTGGGCCATGTCGCGACCCTCCGCGCCGACTTTGACGGCGCCGTGCTGCTCTTCGGCGAGGCCCGCGTGCTCGCGCCCGACGATCTCTCGATCCTTGAGGACCTCGTCCGAGCTCAGGTGCACGCGCGCCGCTTCGCCGAGGCGGAGGCCAGCCTTGGCCGCCTGCTCAGCGCCGACGCGTCCGGCGCCCGGCGCGACCTGCGCCGCCTCCAGGCCGAGTGCCTCGCCGGTCAGGGCCGACACTCCGAGGCTCGCGCCGTCTATCTCGGCCTCACCGCCGGCGCCGAGGGCGCCTCGGACGCCACTGCATGGATCGGCCTCGGCCGCGCCGCAATGGCCCTGCACGACTTCACGCGAGTCCGCATCGCCGCCAACCGCGCCATCGCCCTCGCGCCCACCCGGCCCGAGGGGCGCCTGCTTCTCGCGGCGTGCCGACGCGAGTCGGGCGATCTGCCCGGGGCTCTCGCCCTCATCGACGAGGCCGCCGCCCTCGCGCCCGACGACCCCGCCTGCTGGATCTTCCGCGCCGTCGTCCTCCGTAAAATGGGACGCGCCGACGAGGCGTCGCAGAGCCTTGCGACGGCCTTGCGGATTGATCCGTCCAACGACAGCGCCAGATCGCTCCTCGCCGCCGCCGAGACTCAGGACTGACCCATCCTGAGCCGACGTAGGCGGTTGAGGAGACGAGACTTGGGAGTCGGCAAGCAGATTGGCGTGTTCTCGGGGCTGGCCGGCGCCGCTGGCGCAGCGGCGGCCGCGTGCCTGCTGCGCCCGGAGAGCGCGCTGGGCGCCGCCCTCGTCGCCGGTCTCGCCGGGGCCGCTTCGGGCGCCGCCCTCGGCTTCCTTCTCGGCGCCACCATCGATCAGTCGCTGGACCGCGTACGGCGCGCCCTCGCTCTCGGCGAGCCCGAGTCGCCCGACGAGCGCCCGCCGCGCGCGCTGGGCTGGCTGCTGACCGCCGCGGACGACTATCGGGCCGGCCTGCTCGCCGAGTCCGCCGGCGCCGCGGCCCGCCTGCGCGAGGCCGACCTCCGGCGGAGCGTGACGGAGTCCGAACTCAAGCAAGTCGAAGCCACGCTGGACAGCCTCCGCGACGCGGTGCTCGTCACCGACCGCTTCGACGAACTGACCCGCGCCAACGAGGCCGCCGCCCGCCTGCTAGGCTTCACGGTCGCCGAGGCGCTGCACAAGCCGATCGGCCAGATCGTGCGCGACGAGCGTCTCGCCTCGCTCATCCGCGCCGCGCGGGAGTCTGAGTCGCTCACCGACCGCAAGCACGTCGAACACTCCCTCGCGCCCGACGCGGCCCCCGGCGCAGATCCCGAGCGCCGCTTCGACCTCACGCTCGCCTGCCTGCCCGAGCCCTCGGGCCCCGGCGTGGCCGGCGTGGTGACCATCCTGCGCGACGTCACTCGCGAGCGCGAGATCAGCCAGATGAAGACCGACTTCGTCTCGCAGGTCTCGCACGAACTCCGCACGCCGCTGTCCTCGATCAACGCCTACGTCGAGATGCTGGTGGACGGCGAGGCGAAAGACGAGACCGCCCGCGCCGAGTTCTACGAGGTGATCAAGAACGAGGCCGACCGCCTCGGCCGCCTGATCGACAACATGCTGAACATCTCGCGCATCGAGGCGGGCATCATCCAGATCGAGCGCGTCGAGGTGGACTTCGTGCAGGTGGTCAAGTCCGCCGTCGAGGTCATGCAGCCCCAGGCCCGCCTCAAGGACATCACGCTCATCACCAAGGCCGGCCCGCTCGTCTACACCGCGCAGGCCGACCGCGACATGATGCTCCAGGTCGTCCTGAACCTCATCTCGAACGCCGTGAAGTACACGCCCGAGGGCGGGCGCGTCACCGTGTCGGTCGAGAACGACGACGCCACCCGCTCGGTCATGGTCTGCGTGGCCGACACCGGCCTGGGCGTCCCGCCCGACGCCCTCGAGCGCGTCTTCGAGAAGTTCTACCGCGTCGACAACTACAAGCGGGTCGCCAAGGGCACCGGCCTGGGCCTCAACCTCGTCAAGCACATCGTCGAGACCGTCCACGCCGGCCAGGTCGGCGTGTCCAGCACCGTGGGCATGGGCTCCAAGTTCTGGTTCACCATCCCCTTCGAGCCGGCGGGCGCCCGCCGCGCCGCGGCCTGAGCAACGGAGACCGCCCGAACATGACGCGATACAAGGCGCTGGTCGTGGACGACGAATCGCACATCACGCACGTGGTGTCGCTGAAGCTGCGCAACGCGGGTTTCGAGGTCCTCACCGCGTCCGACGGCGAGGAGGCGTTCGACCTCGCCTGCGCCCATTCCCCGCACATCATCATCACCGACCTCCAGATGCCCTACATGACGGGCCTGGAACTCTGCGAGCGACTCCGCCAGAACAAGGCCACCGAGGGCATCCCCGCCATACTCCTCACGGCGCGCGGCCACGCGCTCGCCGCCTCCGACCTCGCCCGCACCAACATCCGCGAGGTGCTCAGCAAGCCCTTCAGCCCGCGCGAGGTGCTCGCCAAGGCCGAGCGCCTCCTCGGCGCGCCCGCCAGCGAGCCCGACTCGGAGACCAAGGCGGCATGACCGTCGCGTCCGCCCATCTCGCGCCCGAGACGCTCGACGCCCTGGCCGAGCGGTGCCTCGCGCTCGGCTGTCCCGCGCTCTTTCTCGATCCCGATGGCGCGGTCGCGCACGCCCCGCCCTCGCTCCCGCTCGTGGCCCAGCTCGCCGCGGCCCTTCCCATGCGCCGCCTGCTGGCCGCGGCCGTCGAACGATGGGCCTTGCAGCCCGAGCCCGCCCCGGCGCTCCTCTTCGAGGGCGCGTGGGCCATCCCCGAGCCGATCACCCAACGCCGTCGGCGCGTCGGCTACCTCGCCGCTCTCTATCTCACGCCCACGGCGCTCGATGCGCCGCAGTTTCGAGAGACCTGCCACGCCGCCCGCCTCGACGAGCTCAGTGTCCGCGACTCCCTCGCCGGCTGCGCCGCCCACGAGCCCTGCGCCATCGACCGCGCCGCCGAATCCGTCCGGCTCGCGCACGGCGATCTCGTCGCCCGCGTCGCCGCGTCCGAGTCACTCGCCGGCTTCAGCCGCCAGCTCTCCGAGTCGTACGAGGAAATCAACTTCCTGTACAAGCTCGGCGCTTCCATGAATCAGATCGTGCAGCCCGAGCGTTTCGTGCGCCTCGTCTGCGAGGAGCTCCACGCCACCCTCGCCTTCCGCTGGGTCGGCGTCGCCTTCGCGGGTGACGGCGCCGGCAGCATCGCCGGGCGCACCTTCCACGCCGGCGAGAACAGCGAGCCGCTGCTCCGCCCCGCGCTGTTCCGCCTGCTGCGACTCGCGGACCCCGCCAAGGAGCGCGTCATCCCGCTGGGCGAGGTCGGCCCCGAGTTCGGCCCCGCCACCGGCGAGGCCATCGTTCAGCCTGTGGCGCGCGACGGGCGCCTGCTGGGCGTCGTCGTCGCCGGCGACAAGCGGGGCGATGACCCGCACGTCTCCAGCGTCGACACCAAGCTCGTCTCCGCCGCCGCCTCCTACCTCGCCATTCACCTCGAGAATGCGGGGCTGTACGAGGACCAGCAGGCGATGTTCCTCGGCACGCTCAAGGCGCTCACCGCTTCGATCGACGCCAAGGACCGCTACACCCGCGGTCACTCGGAGCGCGTCGCGCATCTGACGCGGGAACTCGCGCGCCGCGCCGGGCTCGACGAGGAGACCCTTGAACGCGTGCACATCGCCGGCCTCGTCCACGACGTGGGCAAGATCGGCGTGCCCGAGTCCGTCCTCCGCAAGCCCGGCGCCTTCACCGACGCCGAGTTCGCGCTCATCAAGCTCCACCCCGAGATCGGGCACAACATCCTCAAGGACATCCCGCAGCTCGCGGACGTGCTCCCCGGCGTGCTCCACCACCACGAGCGTTGGGACGGGCGCGGCTACCCGCACGGCCTCCGCGCCGAGGCCACTCCCCTCGTCGCGCGCCTCATCGCTCTCGCAGACTCGTTCGACGCCATGTCCTCCACGCGCACCTACCGCCCCGCGATGGACCGCGCTCGCGTCTTCGCCGAGATCCGCAAGGGCGCCGGCGTCCAGTTCGACCCCGACCTCGCCGAGCGCTTCGTCACCCTCGACTTCGACGAGTACGACGCCATGGTCGCCCGCCATGTCGACCAGGAGCAGGGGGGCGGCGCGCCGCTGGGGGCCGCCGCGTGAAGCTCTCCCACCAGGACTACGCCCACGTCACCGTCCTCACCCTCTCGGGCGAGTTCACCGCCGAGGACACGGAGCGCTTCGCCCGCGCCGTCTCCGAGCGCTTCGCCGCCGGCGTCCGCGACGTGGTGCTCGACTGCGAGCACCTCGAGTTCGTCGATTCCGCCGGGCTCGAGGCGTGGCTCCGCGTCCGCGACCAGACCGCCGAGAAGCGCGGGCAGGTCCGACTGGTGAAACTCGACTCCAACGTCTGCAAGATCCTCGAGATCACGCGCCTCGAGCGATCCTTCCAGGCCCACGACTCCCTCGAGGACGCCGTCAGGAGCCTCCGGTGAGCGACACCGCCTGCGCCATCTCGAAAGGCGCCAAGCTGCAGCTGGGCGAGCTCCTCATCGAGAAGGGGCTCATCACCCGCGCCCAGCTCGGCGACGCCCTCGAAGAGCAGCAGCGCCACGGCAAGCGCAAGCTCCTCGGCGAGGTGCTCGTCGAACTCTCCTTCGTCACCGAGGAGCAGGTCGTCGAGGCCCTCGCGTCCGTCTACGGCGTGCCCTACGCGAAACTCAACCCCCGCATCGCCGACCCCCGAATCACCGACCGCCTGCCGCGACAGTTCATCGAGACGCACCACGTTCTCCCCCTGTTCCTCGTGGACGGCGTGCTCACCGTCGCCGTCTCCGAGCCCGCGAACCTCTTCCTCGTCGAAGAAGTCGAGCGCCTCAGCGGCCTGCGCTGCCAGCTGGTCGCCTGCACCCAGCGCGACATCCGCGCCACGCTGCAGGCACACCTGCCGTCGGCCAACGTCTTCGTGATCGACGACATCTACGACGACGTGGACGCCGCCGCGTTCAGCGTCGTCGAGAAGCAGGTCACCGACCTCACCAACCTCGAAGAGGTCGCCGGCCAGTCCCCGGTCATCAAGCTGGTGAACTACATCCTGTTCACGGCCGTGCAGGAGCGTGCGTCCGACGTCCACATCGAGCGCGACGAGCACTCCTGCCGTGTCCGATGCCGCGTGGACGGCCGCCTGCTCACCAAGCTCAATCCGCCGCACCAGATGCACCCCGCGGTGGTGTCGCGCGTCAAGATCATGGCCGGCATGGACATCTCCGAGCGGCGCCTGCCGCAGGACGGCGACATCCACCTCATGCTCGACGGCCGCCCGATCGACATGCGCGTCTCGACGATGCCCGGCAAGTTCGGCGAGAAGGTCGTCATCCGAATCATCGACAACCGCCACGCGATCGTCGCCCTCGAGAAGCTGGGGCTCGGGCCGGAGACGCTCGCGCAGTGGCGGAAGGTGTTCCGTGCGCCCAACGGGGTGGCGCTCGTCACCGGCCCCACGGGGTCGGGCA
>CAYVSR010000016.1:0-14977 GCA_964453125.1 uncultured Phycisphaeraceae bacterium
AGGTCCGCGACGTCGAGACCGCCCAGATCTGCACCCAGGCCGCCCTCACCGGCCACCTCGTGCTCTCCACCCTGCACACCAACGACGCGCTCTCCGCCGCCACGCGTCTTGTCAACATCGGCGTCGAGCCGTTCCTTGTCGCCGCCATTCTCCGCGGCGCCCTCGCGCAGCGGCTCGTCCGCAAGATCTGCCCGCACTGCAAGGAGTCCTACTCCCCCGACGCCGCCACCCGCGTCGCCCTCGAGAAGGCCAGCGCCTCGGGCGTCACCGAACTCTTCCGCGGCGCCGGCTGCTCGCGCTGCCGCGGCAAGGGCTACGCCGGCCGCCTAGGCATCTACGAGCTCTTCACCCCCGGCGAGCACACGCTCGAGGCCATTGCCCGCGGGGCCCCGCTGCAGGAACTGCGCGCCGTCGCCACGCAGAACGGCTTCCGCACGCTGCGCGACGACGGCATCGCCAAGGTCCTCGCCGGCCAGACCACCGTCGAAGAAGTGATGCGCGCCCTCACCCTAGACATCTCCGCGCCCACCGCCGCCACGGAGTGACGCCATGCCCAAGTTCGCCTACAAGGCCCGCGACGAGCGCGGCCAGCCCGTCACCGGCGCCATCGAGGCCTCCAGCCGCGAGGAGGCTCTGTCCAAGCTCCGCCTCGAGCGCAAGACCGTGACGGACCTCGGCGCGAGCGCCGCCCCGGTGGACACCGAGCACGTTCGAAACAAGCACGCCGCGAACTCCGTCAAGCGCGAGGAGGTCATCTCCTTCGCCTCGCAGATGTCCGTGATGCTCGAGACCGGCGTGCCCATCTCCGAAGCGCTCGGCGCCTTCATCGAGAGTTCGCGCTCCGGCTCGCTCAAGCGGGTCATGAGCATCGTGCACGAGTCCGTCCACGCCGGCGGCTCGTTCTCGTCCTCGCTGGCCCGGTTCCCGAAGGCGTTCCCGTCGCTCATGACCAGCCTCGTCACCGCCGCCGAGGCCTCCGGCTCGCTGGGCCTCATGCTCCGACGCGTCGCCGACTACCTGGGCAAGGAGCGTCGGACGATCAAGCAGATCACCGGCGCCCTCGCCTACCCGATGATCATGGTCTCCATGGCGTTCCTGGTCACGATCTTCCTCGTGATCTGGGTCCTGCCGCGATTCGCCAAGATCTACGAGTCCCGCTCCGCCGCGCTCCCGCGCCCCACGCGCATCGTGATGGCGTTCAGCAACGCATTCACCAACCATTGGGTGGAACTCGCGGTCGGCGTCGTCTGCCTCGTGATCGCCGCGATCGCCGTTCGAGCGACGAAGCGCGGCAAGCGCGCCATCGACTGGGCGAAACTGCACGCGCCCATCGTCGGCCCCATGTTCACCCAGTTCTACCTCACCCGCGCCACCCGAACCCTCGCCACCCTCCTCGCCTCCGGCGTCTCCCTCGTCGAGGCCCTCCGCATCGTGCGCGGCGTCACCAGCAACGCCCTCTGGACCGACCTCTGGGACCACCTGATCTCGTCCATCACCAGCGGCCACACCATGGCCGAGGTCGTCACGAAGTCCGAACTCATCCCCGCCCCTGTCGCCTCCATGCTCGCCGCCGCCGAACGCACCGGCAAACTCCCAGAGACCCTCGACCGAATCGCCGACTCCGCCGAGCACGACCTCGACGAGGCCATCAAGAGCGGCACGCAGATGATCGAGCCCCTGATGATCATGTGCATGGGCGGCCTCATCGGCGGCATCGCCATCGCGCTGCTGCTGCCCATCTTCACGATCTCGAAGGTCATGGCGAACTGACGCCCGGCGCGCCGCGCGCTACGCCAGCGCGATGTCCCTCAACACCGGCTCCACCGTCGCGCGACCGCTCCAAGTCGACACCTTCGGCTCCACCAGCGCGTCGAACACGGCGCCCGCGGGGATCTTCTCCCGCCGCTCGCCCCAGCCCCACGCCACCAGGCGCAGCGCCTTTCCCTCGCACGACGCCTGCAGCGCCAGGTGCGCGCCGTTCGATCCCAGCGGTGTCGGCCTCCCCTGCAACCGCAGCCCGCGCAGCAGCGCCACCGGCGCTCGGTTGCCGCGCCCGAACGGCCCCAGCCCCGCCACCTGCTCCACGCCGCGCACCGTCAGTTCCCCGATCGGCGCCTCGCAGTCGTACTCGATCCGCGGCGTGAGGTCCTCGACGCGAACGCCCTCGTTCACCGCCGCCGTGAACCGCTCCACGAACTCGCCCATCCGCTCCGCGCGCAGCGAGAGCCCCGCCGCCATCGCGTGACCCCCGAACTTCTCGAGCAGGGGGGCGCACGTGCGAAGCGCCCCGTGCAGGTCGAACCCGTCGATGCTCCTCGCCGAGCCGTGACGCTCTCCGTTCGCGCCGGCCAGCAGCGCCACGGGCCGGTGGAACCGCTCCACGAGGCGCGAGCACGCGATGCCCAGCACCCCCGCGTGCCACTCCTCGTGGTGCAGAACGATCGCCCGGCGATCCTGTCCGGTCATCCCCGCCGCCTCGGCCATCGCCGTCGCCCGCTCGACGATCGCTCGCTCCGCCTCGCGCCGCCTCTCGTTCTGCACGGCGAGCGACGCCGCGATCTCGTCCGCCCGCCCGCGCTCGTCCGTCCCCAGCATCAGCAGTTCGAGCGACTCGCGCGCGTGCCCCATGCGCCCCGCCGCGTTCAGCCTCGGCCCGAGGCGGAAGCCCACCGCCTCGGCGTCCACCTTCTCGCCCGCGAGCCCGCTCGCCCGTATCAGCGCGTCCAGCCCCACCAGCGCCGTCGATTTCATGCGCGCCAGCCCGTGGCGCGCGATCACCCGGTTCTCGCCCACCAGCGGCACCACGTCCGCGATCGTCCCCAGCGCCGCCAGCGCCATCAGGTCCAGCAGCAGACGCTGCATGTCGTCGCCCACGCGCTGCCCGCCGCGCGCCAGCGTCGCCATGCGCCACGCCATCTTGAAGGCCACGCCCGCGCCGCACAACTTACCAAAGGGGTACGGCGCAACCCCCGGCATCGCCAGGCGCGGGTGCACCAGCGCCTCCGCGTCCGGCAGCGTCGGGGCGCCATCCGTGCCCGTTGCGAACTCGTGATGATCCGTCACGATCAGGCGCAGCCCCGCGTCTCGCGCCGCTCGCGCCGGCTCCACCGCCGTGATGCCGCAGTCCACGCTCACCACCAGGTCCACGCCGTCCGCCCGAAGCCCCAGCAGCGCCTCGCACGACAGCCCGTACCCCTCGTCCACGCGGTGGGGGATGTACGCGCTCACACGCGACGCCGGCTCGATCGCGCGGCACGCGTGGCGCAGGATCGCCGCCGCGCACACCCCGTCCACGTCGTAGTCCGCGTAGATCGCCACGCGCTGGCCGGCTCGCAGCGCCCCGAGCAGGCGCCCCGCCGCGTCGTCCACGCCGGGCAGGAGCGACGGGTCGTGCAGGTCCGTGAGTCGAGGGTTGCAGAACGCCCGCGCCGATGGCGCGTCCGCGTGCCCCCGCGCCGCCAGCACGCGCGCAGCGAGCGGCTCGACCCCGGGGATCGGCGCCACGCCATCCGCGGCGCCGGGACTCCGTACCCAGCGGTGCGTCATTCCTTGCATGGCCGTCCACAATACTGGGCCCCGATAACCCGAGACGCCCCGCCATTGCGTACGGCGCGCCGCCCGGTACGCTGGTGCCCTCGCCCCGCTCGGCCGATGGAGAGGCTCGGCGGTCCCTGCCCCTCGAGCCACACCACCAGACGATGCCTCACCGCGAGCGATACAAGTCCGTCCTGCTCTTCGGGGCGCCCGGTGTCGGCAAGGGCACGCAGGGCAAGATCCTCGGCGCGGTCCCCGGCTTCTTCCACCTCTCCACCGGCGACATGTTCCGAACCCTTGACCCGCTCTCCGAGATGGGCAAGGTGTTCCGCGAATACTCCATCCGAGGCGAACTCGTCCCCGACTCGGTCACCATCGAGATGTGGCGTCAGTACGTCAACTCCCTCCGCGCCACCAACCGCTTCAAGCCCTTCGCCGAACTCCTGGTGCTCGACGGTGTGCCGCGCAACCTCGCCCAGGCGCGCCTGATGGACGAGCACATCGACGTCCTCCGCGTGGTGCACCTCGACTGCACCGAGGACGAGAAGATGATCGAGCGCCTCAAGAAGCGGGCCCTACGCGAGAAGCGGACCGACGACGCGAAGGAAGACGTCATCCGGCGCCGCCTCGTCGTCTACCGCGAGGAGACCCGCCCGCTCCTCGAGTTCTACCCAAAGGACATCGTCACCATGGTTCACGCGCTGGGCACCCCCGCCGAGGTCCTCGCCGGCGTCCTCGCCGTGCTCGCCCCGATCCAGGCCCAGCACTTCGGCAACTCGCTGGGCTGAAAAAGCGGGAAGCGGAAATCGAAAAGCGGAAATCCGGACAGCGCACCCCATGCGCAATGGTCCTTCTTCATTTCCGCTTTTCACTTTTCGCTGTCCGCTTTCCTAGCCCCCCAGCAGCGACGTCGCACCGAAGAAGATGATGTCGATGTCGTTCAGCGCCTTCGCGAGCGCCAGGTTGATCACGATGATCGCCACGAAGCTGCTCACGAACGCGTCCGTCGTCGCCCGCCCCACGCCCTCCGCCCCCGGCCGGCAGTAGAAGCCCTTGTAGCACGAGATCAGCCCGATCGCGAAGCCGAAGAACACGCTCTTCGTCAGCCCGTTCACCACGTCGAACCACCCGATGAACGCCTCCGTGAACCGCCAGTACTGCACCGGGTTCGCGTCGTAGAACTGCGTCGTGATCACCCAGCCGCCCATCACCCCGCACAGGTTCGAGGCCACCGTCAGCGCCGGGATCATCACCACGCACGCCACCACGCGCGGCACCACGAGCGTGCGTATCGGGTCCGCCGCCATGGCCCGCATCGCGTCCAGCTGCTCCGTCACGCGCATCGAGCCCAGCTCAGCCGCGAGCGAGCACCCCACGCGCCCGGCCAGCATTACCGCCGCCAGCACCGGCCCGATCTGCTTGACCACCGAGATGTTGATCACCCCGCCGAGCCGGTTCTGCTGCCCGATGGCCGCGAACTGCGCGTACCCCTCGATCGCCAGGATCGCCCCGATGAACAGCCCCGTCATCCCGATCACCGGCAAAGAGGTCGTCCCGATGAAATAGAGCTGCGGGCGAAGCCTCGACCACTTCGCCCACGATGCAGTCCCCCCGACGGTCGCCCGCGCCGCCGCCGACACGAACCGCGCGAACCGGCCGAACCCCAGCACGCGCGCCGACACTCGCGATCCGATCGTCTCCACGGGCATGACGCCCACGATACCGCCCCGCGCCCCGCCCACACTCAGCGCGCCGCCTTCCCCAGTTCCCGCCACTTCGTCACCGCCTCGGGCTCACGGGGGTACAGCGGCACGAACGCCGCCGCGTCGGTGGGGGGGCGCCCCGTCCCGAGGCGCAGCAGCGCCGACGCCGAGAACACCGGCGCGACCACCGCCAGCCCGGCGCCGCCCGCCCACGCCGCCAGCGCCGGATCGAGGTGCGCATCCGCCACCAGCGCCCCCAGCGGCGTGCGCGCGTGCAGCGCGGCAAGTTCCTCCGTTGCCATCACGCCCGGCTCCGCGATAGGCAAGGCATCGCCGCCGGACCCACCCGGGCGCGCGAACGCCGCCACCCACGCGGTGCCCCGCTTGCTCGCGAGCGCGACGGCGAACGACCGCACGCTGGGCGCAACCCCGGCCGCGACCACGTCCGCGCTGGGCACGCCCACGCACGCCGCGCCGGTGACCTCCGAAATCATCCGCGCCGTCGCTGCCGCGATCCGCAGCGAGGTGAAGCCGCCCGGCCCGATCGAGACCACCACACGCGCCAAGTCGCCCGGCGCCGCCGCGCAGCGCGAGCACAGCCGCTCGATCGCCGGCGCAAGATCGTCCCCCAACCGCTCGCCCCCGCGAACGGTCTCAATGCCCAGTAGGTCCGGCGCTCCAGCGTCCGTCCGTGTCCGCCCGAGCGCCACCTCGCCCGCCACGCCCGGCGCGAGGCTGGACGGGTTGCTGGTTTCGATGGCGAGGATCAGGCGCGGAGTCACCGCGCCAGCATAGCCCCGCGTGCAATCCGATCCCGCGCCGCCGGTACCATGCCGACACTTCAAGGAGATCCCATGGCAACCTCGCCCGCCGACGCCGAAGCCTCGATGATCGCCAATCTCAAGGAGAACACCGGCAAGACGCTCGAGCAGTGGCTGAAGGTCGTCGCCGGCGCGAAACTGGCCAAGCACGGCGAGATCGTCAAGTTCCTGAAGGACGAGCACGCCATGGGTCACGGGTACGCGGGCCTCGTCGCGCACAAACATCTCAAGAGCGACGCGGGCAGCGCCGCCGACTCCGCCGACCTCGTCGGCGCCCAGTACGCGGGTGACAAGGCCGCGCTCCGGCCCATCTACGACGCGATCCTCAAGGCTGTGACGGCGTTCGGAAAGGACGTCGAGGTGGCCCCCAAGAACGCGTACGTCAGTCTCCGCCGGAGCAAGCAGTTCGCGATCGTGCAGCCCTCCACCAAGACGCGCGTCGATGTCGGCATCAACCTCAAGGGGGTTCCCGCGGGCCCGCGCCTCGAGGCCTCCGGCTCGTTCAACTCCATGGTCAGCCACCGCGTCCGCCTCGAGAACGCCGCCGGGGTGGACAAGGAACTGATCGGCTGGCTGAAGCAGGCCTATCAGGCCTCCTGAGCCCGTGGCGCTGACGCCCGCCTCGCCGGGCCGAATCGGACACGGGCGCCCGACACAATCCAAGCGCTTTTCCCTTCCACCTCCGAGCGGCGCGTTGTAGCATCTCAGGCGCACAGCCCGCGGCGTTCGCGGGCGGAGATCGTCGGGAAACTCGGAGTGACGGGACGCCGCCGGACCCGCGGCACGAGCGCCTGCTTCGCTCGCGCCCAGTCGGCTGCACGCCAGGCACGGCGCGCGTCCCGGGAGAGATCAAGTCCATGCATCGATCCACGTATTCTCTTGTCGCTGTTGTTCTGTGCGCCGGCGGCGCACACACGGCCACCGCCCAGTTCAACGTCAACGTGAACGGGACCGCTCGCTACCAGGGCGCCCCGCTCCAGTCTGGCTCGCAGACGGTGAGCAACCCGCCCCTCGTGCTCGGTGACGTCGCGAGTCTCTCGCTGCTCTCCGACCCCGCCAACGACGGTTTCTCGTTCGCGCAGAGCGAGTCGCGCTTCGGCCTGGACGCGCTGGGCGGCTATGCCCGGAACTTCGCCCGCGCGTCCGGCTACTCGCCGAGCTTCGGCCCGCCGCCCGAGGTCTTCTCAACCTCGAATGTCAGCGCGACCATGGAATACCGCGTCACCTCGGCGACCACCCCCGTCGGCACGCCCATCGAGATCCGCACCGTCCTTCACTACGAGGGTCAGCTCGGCGTCGCCAATTACATGGGCGCCACCAACCCGGGCGACCTCACCGCGACCTTTGCCTCCTCCGTCACCATCGACGGCGTGTCGTACTTCGACGCCAGCGCCACGTTCGAGCAACAGTTCTCCAACAGCCAGAATCCCGCGACCTTCACGAGCACGGGCCCCTGGGGCGGCGCCTGGGCGTTCAGCAAAGAGACCGTTTTCGGCCTGGGCGAGTACCGCGCCGCGACGCTCTTCTACTCCGACGTCGTCGTCTTCAACACCGTGATGGCCACCGACTTCGACATCGTCTTCACGCAGTCGGCGACCGCCAACATCCCGGCGCCCGGCGAGGCCTTCGCCGCGGCGGACTTCACCAACACCGGCCGCTTCGCGTTCGAGGCGTACGACGCGACGACGGGCCTTCGCATCGCCGATGCGGCGTTCACCGTCGTCCCCGCCCCCGCGACGCCGCTGCTCACCGGCGTGCTGCTGGCGGCCTTCGCCCGGCGCCGTCGCGCCTGACGCCAGCGAGGCGGACGCCGCCCTCGGCCCATCCAGCGCGCAAGAGAAAACGCCCGCGATCGCTCGCGGGCGTCTTTCATTCGACTTCGTTCCGGCGTCTTACTTCACCGCGTCGTCGCCCGGCGTGCGCACCGGCGTGGTGTTCGGGATCGGCGCCGCGTTCATCGGCGCAGCCGATGAGCCGCCCGAGCCGGGCACCAGGAAGATCTCGACGCGACGGTTCTCCGTCGTGCCGCCGCGCCCGCGGTTGGGCACGGTCGGGCGGTACTCACCCCAGCCGGCGACCTCGAGGCGGGCCTGGCTGACGCCCGAGCCCGCGAGCACGTCGCGCACCGCGATCGCGCGGTGGGCGGAGAGGTGCGTGTTGGTCTTGTGGTCGCGCAGCGTGCCCGGCGCCGAGATCGGCACGTCGTCCGTGTGCCCGACGATCCGCAGGTCGTACCCGCTCGCCGCCGAGCCCGTCAGCACGCCCGCCAGCTGCTGCAGGCCCTGGCGCGCCGCCGGCTGCACCTCGACCGAGCCCAGCGCGAACGTCAGGTCGCTCTTGAACCGCAGCATGCCCCGCTTCGCGTCGTACGCGATCAGGTCCGGGTGCTGCTCGGCCAGCGCACGCAGCGCGGCGTCCGTCTCCGGGTTCAGCACCACGCCGAGGCTGTTCAGTCGCTCTTCGAGCTTGCGGTAGTCCTCCATCAGCTGCGCCAAGCGCTGGCGCAACTGGGCATTCGTCATCGTGCCGGCGCCGAGCGCCTCATCACCCTGACCGATCCGCGCCCGCAGCGCGTCGATCTCGTTGCGCAGCGCGTCCATCTCCTGCGTCAGCCGCTGGTTCTCCGAGAGCGTCGTCCGGTACGCCGAGTCCAGCTTGGCGTACCGGTCCTGGTCCTGGCACCCGCTGAGCAGAGCCACAGCGGCGCCGGAGGTGAGCAGCGCGATCAGCATTCGAGCCGGAGCGAGACGGGGCATGGTGAAGACTCCTTGCGGCGAGTGGGGCACGCGCGGAATCTGCGCGTGCGTGGTGGGCGCTATCTTCGGAAACAGACGCGCGTGGCCGCGATTCCAGCCACACGAGCCCGCTCCCCGGCCCCCGCAGCATACCGCCGACAAACGTCGCCAGCGGCCCTGCGAGGGGTGTTTCTCGGGCGTACAACATCGGCGCCGCCACGCCCCCCCCATGAATGCCCAGCCCCTCTTCGCCCCGCTTTCCGGCCCCCAGCGCCTCCTGATCACCGCCGCCGGGGTCGTGGACGCCGCCGGCCTCTCCGTGGCGCCCGGGGCGCTCCTGATTGAACCCGGCCCGGAGGGCGTCACCGTGCTCGCGTCGGGCAGCGCTGGCGCGGTCGCCGACCACCCCGGCGCGGCGGGCGCCCGTGCCATCGCGCTGCCCGAGGACGTCCTCTTCCCCGCGCTCGCCAACGCCCACGCCCACCTCGACCTCACCCACCTCGGCCCGGTCCCGTTCGACCCGTCCCGCTCCTTCGCCGACTGGGCACAGATCGTGATCCGCGGGCGCGCCCGCGACGAGCACGCTCTCCGCGAGTCAGTCCGCGACGGCATCGCCCGCTCCATCCGCGGCGGCGTAGTGGCGGTGGGGGACATCGCCGGCGTCGGCCGCTCCGAACCCCACGACGAACTCCGCGCTTCGCCGCTGCTCGGCGTCTCGCACATCGAGTGCTTCGGTTTCGGCGAGACGGGCTCGGCGAACGCCGCCGGCGCGAACGCCCTCCGCGAGCGGTACCGCACCGCCGATCATGACCCCAACCCGCGGGTGCGCATCGGCTTCTCGCCGCACGCGCCGTACTCGGCCGGCCTCGCGTTGTACGAAGCGCTGGCGCCGCTCGTCGGCGCGGCAGGCCCGCCCCTCTGCACGCACCTCGCCGAGAGCCCCGAAGAACACGAGTTCGTCGCCCACGCGCGCGGGCCCATGCGCGACCTCGCCGAGCGCCTCGGCGTGTGGTCCGACGCCGCCGCGCACGATGTGGGCAGGGGGGCGCACCCCGTCGCCCATCTCGCGCCGCTGCTGGCCCGAACGCCGATGCTGCTGGCGCACGTCAACGACTGCCCGGATGGCGCGCTCGAGACCATCGCCGCGTCCGGCTCCTCGGTCGTCTGGTGCCCGCGCGGCCACGAGTATTTCGGTCGAGAAGCCACCCTCGGCCCGCACCGCTGGAAGGACATGCTCCGCGCCGGCGTCAACGTCGCCATCGCCACCGACTCGATCATCAACCTGCCGCCCGACGAGGCCGACCGCCTCAGCCCCCTCGACGACGCCCGCCACCTCTGGCGGCGCGGCGAGCGCGACTGGGAACTCCTCCTCCGCTGCATCACCACCAACGGGGCGAAGGCCCTCGGCCTCGACCCCTCGCGATTCACGCTCGGGCCCGGCCCCGTCGCGGGCCTCGCCGCGCTCCGCACCGGCCGGCTCGGGCCCACCGACGCACCCGGCGCCGCGCTCATGGCCGCCCCTTCCGCCTACCGCCCGCGGCTGCTCGCCTTCGCCGGCGGCTTCGACGCGGAACTCCGCGCCCCATGACCGCACCCGCCCCGACCCGCTGGCGGCGCATGCGCCGCCCCGACTTCGCCCTCGACCCCGTCACGCAGGCCCGCGCTCTCGTCGGCTGCCGCCTCGTCCACCGCACGCGATCGGGCGCCCGCGTCTCCGGCGTCATCGTCGAGACCGAGGCGTATCTCGGCATCTCCGACGCCGCCGCACATTCCCACCGCGGCCGACGCACCGCGCGCACCGAGCCCATGTACGCCGCCCCCGGCACGGCGTACGTCTACTTCACCTACGGCATGCACCACTGCTTCAACGTGGTCTGCGGCGCTTTGGACGACCCCGTCGCGGTGCTGATCCGCGCTCTCGAGCCGTCCGAGGGTATTTCCCTCATGCGCCGCCGGCGGTGGGGGGGTGCGTCCGGGCCGGACCATCGCCTGTGCGCCGGCCCCGCGCGCCTGTGCAAGGCGCTCGCAATCCGGAGCGATCTCTCCGGCGTCGATCTCGCCACGCACCCGCGCCTCTTCCTCGAATCCCCTCGAACCGGCGACGCCCCTGGCGCGCCACCGCCACTCGCGCGCGGCCCGCGCATCGGCGTGGCGTACGCGGGCCGCTGGGCGCTCGAGCCACTGCGCTTCTGGCGCGAGGGGCACGCGTGTGTGAGCGTGAGGGCGCCAAAACGATGAAGATTTCTTGAACCCGCCAGCGGCGCGTGTACGATGCCTACATCACGCGGGCGAAGTGTGCGCCCCAGCGAACCCATCGGGAGCCGGACACTTGCCTCCAACCGTGTCGCAGCGTGCCAGCATCGCATCGGGCACCCCGTACCCCATCGAGGCCTTCGCGTTCGTGCGCGACGCCCTCGAGCACACGACCACGTCGCTCCACGGCCCCTGCGGCTCGGAAGACCCCGATCGCTCGCGCCACGTCTCGGGCGCCCAGCTGTGCGAGGGCATCCGCGTCTACGCCGTGCAGCAGTTCGGCCGCCTGGCGCCCACCGTCCTCCGGCGCTGGAACATCAGCCGGACGGACGATTTCGGCGCCATCGTGTTCTGCATGATCGAGGCCGGGCTCCTCCGCAAGACGGACGAAGACAGCATCGAAGACTTCCGCGCCGTCTACGCCTTTGAGGACGCCTTCGGCGCCGCCAACCTCTGCTGACCGCTCGGGCCCGATCCCGGCCCTCCCGCGCTCGCGCCCCCTTCGCTACGCTGCCCCCCCGATGGCCGCGAGCAAGGACGCACCAAAGAAACCGACCACCGGCGCTTCGGCGCCGAGACCGGCGAGCGCGCCGTCCGGCCCGACCGATTTCTCGTCGGTCCACCTGTGGCACATCCAGGCGGTGCGCGATGTCGCCGTGTTCGCGCTGGCCATCGGCGTCTTCTACGTCGGCTTCCTGATGCGCGTCGTCACGGTGCCGCTGCTCCTGGGGCTGCTCCTCGCGTACCTCACCGAGCCGATCGTGCGCACCATCTCGCGGCGCACCGGGCGCTCGATCGCTGCGGGCGTGGTGATCGCCGCGTTCTATGTGCTGGTCGGCGTGCCGCTGGTCGCGGGCACAGGGCTCGCGCTGCTGCAGGGCGCACGCCTGGTGCAGGAGGTGCAGCAGGACCTCCCCGCGCTGCGCGAGAAGGCGGACGACCTGCTCAAGGAACTCGACCGGCTGGGAAACCTCGGCATCCGCGGGCGCGCGGCGGTCGAGGCGGACGCGCCTGCCGGGAGCGAGCCCGGCGCCGCCGCGTCGCCGCCCCCCGGTGAGCCGGGGGCCGAGGGTTCCGAGACGCCCGCGGCCAACGGCGCGCAGGGCCCGGCCGGCGCGAACGAGCCGGTCGCGAAGCCCGCCGACCCGCTCGTCGTATTCACCTGGCTCGAGTCCTATCTCGCCGAGCACAAGGGCGCGATCGGCAAGAGCATCGCGGGTGGGGGGGTGAAGGCGTTCAGCCTGGGCTTCTCGATCCTCACGAGCGTTGGGCTCTTCGGCTTCAAGGCGTTCTTCCTGGTGCCGTTCTTCTTTTACTTCTGCTCGGTGGGCCTCGGCGCCGTGGCGCGCTTCGGCGTCTCGCTCATCCCCAAGCGCAACCGCGAGCGCTGGCTCGACATTCTGTCGAAGATGGACGACACGATCTCGGCGTTCATCCGCGGGCGCCTGCTGATCTGCTTGATCCTCGCCGTGCTGTTCACCGTGGGCTTCTGGCTCGCGCGAGTGCCGGCGCCGCTGCTGATCGGCCCGATCGTCGGCCTGCTGGCGTTCGTGCCGTACCTCGCGATCGTCGGGTGGCTCATCGCCATGGCGATGCTGATCATCACGCAGGCGGGCGAGGCGAACCCGATGCCCTGGTACTGGATGATCGCGGGCCCGACGCTCGTGTACTGGGCGGTGCAGACGATCGACGATTACCTGCTCACGCCGCTGATCCAGGGCAAGCGCATGGGCCTCGACACGCCGATGATCCTGGTCGCGCTGCTCGGCGCCGCATCGATCGCCGGGGTCTACGGCGTGCTGGTCGCCATCCCCGCCGCTGCTTGCCTCAAGATCCTCGTGGTGGAGGTCTTCTGGCCGCGCTACAAGCAGTGGGCGGAGGGCAAGGCCGAAGACCCGCTGCCGATCTCGGCGGAGTGAGCGACCGCGTCGGAACACGTTCGCGCATTGGGGGGCGTGTCCGGGGCAGCGCCCCCGACACGCGCGCGTCGCACCGTATGCCCGGCGCGCCTACTTCTTTCGCTTCTTGAACTTCGCCTTCGGGCTGGCCATGTGCGTGCTGCCGCGCGTGGGCATTCCGGGGAAGCCGGGAGGGAGGCCGCCCATGCCGGCGCCGAGGCTTGACATATCGGGGAAGCCGCCGGCGCCGCCGTCGGTGGCGGAGGCGCGCATCTCCTTGAGGGCCTTCATCTGGCCGAGCATGCCCATGCCGGCCATCTGCTTGGTGAACTTGGCCATGCCCTCGAACTGCTTGACGAGCTTGCCGACCTCGTCGATCGAGACGCCCGAGCCCTTGGCGATGCGCTTGCGCCGTGAGTGATTGATGATCGCGACGCTGCGCCGCTCCTCGCGGGTCATCGAGTTCACGATGCCCTCGATGCGGTCGAGCTGCTTCTCCTCGATGTTCACGTCCTTGAGCATGCCGCCGACGCCGGGGAGCATGCCCAGCAGCGACTTCATCGGGCCCATGCGCCGGAGGGCGCGCATCTGCTTGAGGAAGTCGTCCATCGTCAGCTGGCCCTTGGCCATCTTCTCGGCCATGGCCTCGGCGTCGTCCTCGGTCACCTCGTCGCGGGCCTTCTCGACCAGCGACATGACGTCGCCCATGCCGAGGATGCGCCCCGCGACGCGCTCGGCGTGGAATTCCTCGAGCGCATCGAGCTTCTCGCCCACGCCCATGAACACGATGGGGGCCCCGGTGACGCGCCGCACCGAGAGCGCGGCGCCGCCGCGGGCGTCGGAATCGAACTTCGACAGGATCACGCCCGAGACCTTGAGGCGCTCGTGGAACGCGCGGGCGCTCGCCACGGCGTCCTGGCCCGTCATCGCGTCCACCACCAGCAGCGTCTGGTGCGGCTTGGCGGCGCTGTTCACGGCGGCCAGTTCGCCCATCAGCGCGTCGTTGACGTGCAGGCGCCCCGCGGTGTCGAGGATGAGCACGTCGACACCTTCGCGCCGCGCGTGCTCGAGCGCACGCTTGCAGACATCGACCGCGACGCCGACCGCCTTGCCGTACGCCGCGACCTTGTCGGGCTCGGCGTAGAAGAGCACGCGGGCCGAGCCGGCGCTCGAGTCGCGCACCTGCTCGGCGACGGTTCGCAGCTGATCGACGGCGGCGGGGCGCTGGAGGTCCGCCGCGGCGAGCATGACGGATCGGCCGCGCTTCTTGAGATACGCCGCGAGCTTGCCGCAGGTCGTGGTCTTGCCCGAGCCCTGCAGGCCGCACATCATCACGACGGTGGGGCCGGGGCTGGCGTGCGGGATGCCGGTCTGGAACCCCGCCGGCGGCGCCATGAGCGCCACGAGGCGGTCGTGCACGACGCCGACCATTTCCTCGCCGGGCTTGAGGCTGGTGGTGACCTTGCGGCCCACGGCCTCGCGCAGGGTTTCGTCGACGAACTCGTTGACGGTGTCGAGGTTGACGTCGGCTTCGAGGAGCGCCGTGCGGATGTCCTCGACGGCGTCGCGGACGTTGGACTCGGAGATGACGCCCTTGCCGCTGAGGCGGCGGAAGGCGGAAGAGAACCCTTCGGCGAGACGGTCGAACATGGGGGTGGATGCCTGTGGGGTGGAAGCCGGACGGACCGGGCCCGAGCGGGGCCGAATCGGCCTGAAAAACAGGGAGAATGGGCCTCAGTGTACGTCGGCGACCCCCCCGCTCGCCTCCCCTGCTACGTCCTATAATGCATGTTATGTAAACCGGAACTGGATGGGGCGGGCGGGGGGCCTTCCGGAGCGGGCGCGGCGGCTGGTGTGCGGGATTGTCGCACGGCGCCGCGGGGCTCGCCATGCAACGATCCGGGCATGACCGCTGAGGGCGCAGGCACGAACGATCGACCGCACGTCGTGATTGTCGGCGGCGGGTTCGCGGGGCTCGCGGCGGCGCGGGCCTTGGCTCGCGCGCCGGTGCGCATCACGTTGCTGGACCGGCG
>CAYVSR010000017.1:0-14959 GCA_964453125.1 uncultured Phycisphaeraceae bacterium
GCGGCGGCGTCGCTGCTGGCCGAGGTGTGGTCGCGCGAGGAGACGCGCGTCGGGCCCGGGGCGGACGAGGGCGGGCCGCGCGTGGTGTTCGACCGTCACGGCGGGCGGACGTCGTACGGCGCCCTGCTCGCCGGGGCGCTGCGCGGCGTCGAGGTGGAGACGCTCGACGAGCGCGAGGCGGTGAGCCGGTACCGGGTGCGCTCGGGCGCGGGCGGCGCGCCAGAGCGGGTGATGACGGTGATCTTCCAGCCCAAGGCGGAGCAGGCGCATCTGCCGGTCGCCCTGGCGTCGATGGTGGCGAAACTGGTGCGGGAACTGGCCATGGCCCGGTTCAACAGGCACTTCTGCTCGCGGGCGCCGAGCCTGGCGCCGACCGCGGGGTACGTAGGCGACGCCAGGCGTTGGCTGCGCGACGCGGCGCCCACGCTCTCGGACGCGGAGAAGCGGGCGCTGGTGCGCCGGCAGTAGGGGGGCGATTCGAGCGTCGGATGGCGGCGCGCCCCGCGCGGGCGTGTATGGTGCGCGCGTGGAGCGGCTCGACCGGCTGATGTTCGATGTCTGCGCCCGCCACGCGGTGCGCGCGTGGGGGCGCGTCGAGCCCAACCCGCTGGTGGGCTGCGTGCTGGCGCGCCCGATGCAAGGCCCGGCGCCTGAGGCGACCGAGGCCGGGGCGTTGGGCGAGGCGGCGGCGCTGGGGTGGGAGATCGTCGGCATCGGCCACCACCGTCGCTTCGGCGGGGCGCACGCCGAGGTCGAGGCGATCGCCAACGCGGCGGCGCGGGGGCAGGGCGCGCGGGGCGCCACGGCGTGGGTGAGCCTCGAGCCGTGCGACCACACCGGGAAGACCGGTCCCTGCTCACGGGCGCTGATCGAGGCCGGCGTCGTGGAGGTGGTGTTCGCGCGGCGCGATCCGAACCCCGTCTCGCATGGCGGGGCGGAGACGCTTGCCCGCGCAGGGGTCCGTGTGCGCGAGCGCATCATCACGCCGGGTGCGCCCGACGCGGCCTGCCGAGCGCGGGCGCTGGCGCGGCCGTTCATCGATTCGCTGCGCGGGCGCACGCCGTGGGTGATCGCGAAGTGGGCGCAGACGCCTGCCGGCTCGCTCGTGGCGGCCGCGGGTGATGGGCGGTGGATCTCGTGCGAGAAGTCGCGCCGGCGGGTGCATGCGATGCGCGCGCGGGTGGGCGCGATCGTCACGGGCGTGGGAACCGTATTGGCGGACGACCCGCTGCTGACGGTGCGCGGGCGCGCGGGTTCTCGCGGGCGACCGGCGCCGCTGAGGGTCGTGCTGGATTCGTCGCTGCGCACTCCCCCCGGCGCGGCGTTGCTGCGCTCGGCGAACGAATCGCCCGTGCTCATCGTGTGCGCGCGCGGGGCGGCACGAGCGCACGAGGCGCGAGCCGCGCCGTTGCGGGCTGCGGGCGCGCAACTGCTGGAAGCGGGGGCGCCCGGCGGGCGGGCGGACCTCAGCGAGGCGCTGGATGCGCTGCGGGCGCGGGGTGTGCACAGCGTGCTGCTCGAGGCGGGCCCGACGCTGCTCGCGGCGGCGTTCGGCGCGGAGCTGGTGGACGAGGCGTGCGTGTTTGTGGGCGGGGGCGTCGGCACGCTGTCGGACGACATCGCCCGGGCCTGCGCCCGCGGCGCGCCGGCCCTTGCGTCGCCGGGCGAGTGGGAGCGGGCGCTGGTGTGCGCCAGCGGCGCCGACGCGCTGGCGGTGTGGCGCCGACGCGAGACATCCTGAAGCGGGAGCGAGGATGCGCGGGAGTGGCTACGGCGGCGCGTCGAACGCGCGGGGCGTCGTCTCGCCCTCGAACACGCGCAGCGTTCTCGGGCCCTCGCCCTCGCGTTCGAGCGTCGCGAGAACGCGAGAGTCACCCGACGCGATCGATCCGACCTCGACCGCGCCCAGCGTGTCGTCGGCGAAGCCGAGCAGCGTGATAGTCGCGCTGTGCGAGAAGGCCCCGGGAACAGCGCCGCCCGCCGGGACGAACTCGATGCGAGACGCGCGGGCGACGCAAAGGAACTGAAACGCCTCGAGCGCCATCGTGTCCGCGTCGTCGGCGGGAACCCCGTCCGCCAGCCAGCCGTCGAGGGTTCGCGTGAGGGTGCGCAGCGGCAGCCCCGGGCGTTCGATGCGCAGGGCGCCAATGTCCGCCTCGCTCGTGGCGCAGGCCAGCGGAGAAGCGTACGCCGCGGGGCTGTCGGCGAGTGCGAGCAGCGCCTCCGCGTTGAGGAGCATGGGCATGGGCGGCGCATCGGGCGACAGGCGGGCAAGGGCGGGCGCCAGGCGCGGAGCATCGCGGGCGCCGGCGAGGAGCGCGAGCGAGCGGAACGTCGTGCGCGTGGTGTGGCCGGGCTCGCCGCTCGCGGGTGTGCGTCGATCGGTCTCGATCTCGATGCGCAACTCCGGCTGCGCGCGGGCGTCGGGGCGCTGAGGCGGGGCGAGTTCGTCGGCGAAGCGGTCAACGACGAGGGAGGAGAGCGCCGCGATGAGGGTGGCGACGCGCTCGGGGTCCGCGCGCGTGGGGGCGGGCTCGGTCATCACCCAGCGGGCGCCGGTGCGCGCGAGGGCGACCTCGGACGCGCCCCATCGCAGGCGGATGCGCGACGCGTCCGCTCCTGCGCCGGGCAGGGCGGAGCGGTCGCGCAGTGCGGGGAGGCCCGGCAGAAAGAAGGCGTCCGCTGCGGCGGAATCGACGCCGGCCTCGCAGCCGTCCGATGCTGCGCGGGTGAGCCCCGCGAGCCCGCCGGGCGCGAACCGGACTTCGGCGCGTGAACCATCCCGGCCGGTGAGCGCGACGGACCGCGGCCACGCGCCTGAGGCGGGGTGTTGCGAAGACGCGCGAGTCGCCGGTGCGCCGCTGGTGGCCTCGGCCAGCAGGCGAAGCGCCGCGAGCACGCCGGGGCCGCTTGCCGGCCACGCGGCGCCGGCTTCTGACGCGCTCGATTCGGGCGCCACGCTGACAAACCAGGCGCCCTCGGCGTCCTGATGCGCGTGTGCGCGCAGCGGGCGATGGGGGCTGGATTCGTCGCTCGTCTCGATGCGCGCGATGGAGGCGGGATCGAACGCGAGGAGGGGCCGGGCGCCCGACGCATCACGCGAGCCCCGGATCGACACGACGACCAGCGCCGCGACGCCCGCGACCAGCGCGAGAAGCAGGGCCGCGGTGATCGCCCGTCTGGACATCGGGCGCAAGCATAGGAAGCACGGATCAGCGCCGGAGCAGGCGCGACGCGAGGCCGGCGAGACCGACGAGCGCAGGCGGCGTGAGGATGACCGCCCAGCGAAGCGCCTCGAGCGCGCGGGACGGCATCTGGCGGACGCGCGCGACGCCCGTCGCCCGCGCGGAGGCGGCGATGAGTTCGTCCTGGTGGCTCAGCCAGCAGATCGAGGCGTCGAACAACTCGGAGTTGCCCGGGTTTGCCTGCGTCGGTCGGCCGTCCACGACGAGCGATTCCTCGGCGATCGGGTCGAAGAACCAGCCGGACGAGGCCAGCGCGACGACGCGCTGGGAGCGGTTGGCGCCCGGGGGCAGCGCGGGGTCGCGCGGGCGCTCCGCCGCCGCGCCGACGATCCAGCCCGCGCCGGCGGCGTCGATGGTGTCTCGCGCCGGGTCGGGCGCGGGTTGCTCGGGGAGGGTGGCGCGCTGCTCGCGCGCGGTCGCTCGGAAGGCGAGCCACTGCGATTCTCCCCACGCGCCCGCGCCGGCGGGGATGGTGAGCAGAGGGGCGACGGACGCCGCGGGGTCGGCGGGCGCGGCGAGGCGCATCGCGCTGGGCCAGGGCAGGAAGACGCCCAGCGATCCCACGGCACGCGCGATGGGGTGGGCGTCGTCGGGCGGGTCGGTGGGCGAGAGACGGAATTCCGGCGTGACCATCGGGCCGCGCGACGTCGCGACGGTCTGGAAGAGCGGCCGACCGGTTTCCGGTGCGATGCCCCACGCGGTCAGCAGCGCGCCGAGCGGGTCCGCCTCGCCGATGCGCGGCAGCGCCGAAGGCTCGAGCGTGACGAGCACGGACTCGCCGTCGTCCAGCAGCCGCTTGGCCGCGCCGGCGAGGAGGGCCGCCCGCGCGTTGGCCTCGGCGACGGTCGCCGCGACGGGGATGAGTACCCACACAACAGGCCGATCGCCCGCGGGGTCGGCCTGGGCGAGGGAGGGGCGTTCGGGCGATGCGCCGACGGGCCACTCGACCACGGCGCCCGCGCGGAGGCGCACGCGGTCGATCAGGCGGCCGAAGAACTGGCGGGCCTCGGGCGTGGCGGGCGAGCCGCGGCCTGACGCGGGATCGTCGAGCAGCGTGGTCTGGGCGGCGTGAACGAGGACGACGACGGGCGGGCGCGTGTTGGAGAGCACGCCGATGGCGGAGGCGATGGCTTCCTCGCCAACGAAGCGGGCCTCGGCGGCGCCGGCGTTCGAGGCGTCCGACCGAAGGAGCGAGCCGAGGCGGAGGGGGATGGTGCGATCTGGCGAGGCGACGAGCAGCGCGGCGGAGGAGGCGAGGGCGTCCGCCGCGCCGATGAGATCCAGCGGCGTGCGCGCGGCCTCATCGAGGCGATCGGCGATGCGGAGGGCCTCGTCGCGGGCGTTGGCGACGGCCTGCGGGGCGGGCGCGGATCGCGGCGAGCCGGCGCGCTCGAGCAGCGAGGCGAGTTCGGCGAGCGAATCGGCGCCGGCGCGAAGGGCGGGACGGAGGGCGGCGCGGGCGCCCTCGACGGAAGGAAGTTCGAGAGCGCCCATGCGCACGCGACCGGCGCGCTCGGCCTCGGCGCTGGCGCCCTCGAGTTCGCGCCCAATGGCGCGCACCATGGCGGGCGAGCGACGAGCCGTGTCGCGGGCGTCGTCGGGCAGGGCGCCGGCCTGCAGCGCGGCCTCGGCCTGGGTCGCGACCGAGGCGAGCGATGCGCCGACGGCGCGTGACGCGCCGGCCGCGTCGGCGACGACGGCTCGGTGGGCATCGATGACGGTCGAGCGTGCGTCGGCGAGGCGGGCGATGAGGGCGTGGAAGTCGCGCGAGCCGCGGTCGGACGTGGGGTCGATCCAGCGGGCGGTGATGGGGGCGCCCGCGGGCGCGCCGGCGCCGAAGCGGTCGAGGAGGTCGTCGAGCATGCGCCGGACGCGCGGGTGGAGCGCGGCGCGCGGGGAGACGAGCGCGATCTCGAGGGGCGCGGTGGTCCGCGACAGGATGGCGCGCGTGCGCGCCGAGAGCGATTGCTGGGCGCCGGGGGTCAGATCGAAGCGCCGGCCGCCGGCGTTGGCGAGCGCGACGGCGCCGATCGCCAGCGCGCCAGAGAGAATCGCGAGCGCCGCGGCGCGAAGGAGCGCGGAGCGGCGTGCGGCGCGGGCGCCGTCGGGCGTGGGGTTGGCCACGGGTTTCATCGCCACCTCCGTGAGCCGAGGGCGGCGACGCCGAGGCAGGCGAGCCAGACGGAGAGTGAGGCGAGGTAGACCACGTGGGAGAGGTCGATCACGCCGCGGCCGAAGTCGGCGAGGCGACGCTCGACGGAGAGCGAGGCGATGGCGGCGCCGAGGGGCGGGTCGAGCAGCAGGGGCGCCTGGGCGGCGACGATTCGCAGCGCCTGGATGGCGAAGAGGGCGACGACGAACGCCGTGACCTGGCTCTGCGTGAGGGCGGAGCAGAGCGCGCCGAGCGAGATGTAGAACATCCCGAGCAGCGCGAGGCCGGTGTACCCGGCGACGATCGGGCCGATGGGCGCGGGGCTGACCGCGAGCAGCGTCGCCGGGTAGGCGAGCGAGAGGGCGAGCATCACGGCGAGGAACGCGAGGGCGCCGAGGATCTTGCCGGCGACCACGCCGGCGTCCGTCACGGGGGTGGTCAGCAGGCGCTCGATGGTCCCGGAGCGGCGCTCCTCGGCGAAGAGGCGCATCGAGATGGCGGGGCAGACGAGCATGAGCAGCCAGTTGCTGAGCGTGAAGAAGTCGCGCATCGAGGCGGGCTCGCCCGGGCGGAGGGAACCGAACGCGAACACGAAGCCGGCGAGCAGCAGGAAGAGCGCGCAGAGCAGCCAGCCGACGGGCGTGCGGAACATCGACGCGAACTCGCGCCGGGCGATGGCGAGGGCGCCGCTCACGAATCGCCCTCGGGCTCGTCGGGCGCTTCGAGGGCTCGGGCGAAAAGCGCCTCGAGCGAGCGGGGCTCCTCTGGGCGCAGTTCGCGCACGGTTGCGCCGGCCGCAGAGCAGGCGCGCGCGGCGGGCTCGCGGAGGTCGAGCGCCGGACTCGCGGGCGCGAGCACGAAGCGAGACCAGCCGTCGGGGGTTTGGGTGCGCTCGACGCCGGCGACGCCGGGGAGGGCGCCGAGCGCGCCGCCGAGCCCGGGCGCACCCTCACGCTCGCGCGCCTCGACCACCACGCGCCCGGTGGCGTTGGGGGCGCTCGCGGCGAGCGCGGCGGGGGAGCCGTCCGCCGCGACGCGTCCGCGCGCGATCAGAATGACGCGGTCGCAGGTGCGTTCGACCTCGGGCAGGATGTGCGTCGAGAGCAGCACGGTGTGCTCGCCCGCGAGTTCGCGCAGCAGGCGGCGCGTCTCGACCGTCTGGGCGGGGTCGAGGCCGGTGGTCGGCTCGTCGAGGATCAGCGCGGGCGGGTCGTGCAGGATCGCCGCCGCGAGGCCGACGCGCTGGCGGAAGCCCTTGGAGAGTTCACCGATGCGCCGGCGCGCCGCGTCTCGGAGTGCGCAGCGGTCGATCGCCCCCTGCACCACGATGCGCCGGCGCGCCCTCGTCACGCGCTGCAGGCGCGCGACGAACCCGAGGTAGTGGTCCACGCGCATCTCGGGGTGGAGCGGGTTGTTCTCGGGGAGGTAGCCGAGCGAGGCGCGCAGCGCGAGGGAGTTTGCGGCGCCGTCGTGCCCGTTGAGGGTCGAACCGCCCGAGGTCGGGGTCAGGTAGCCGGCCAGCATGCGGAGCGTGGTCGACTTGCCGGCGCCGTTGGGCCCGAGCACACCCACCAGCTGGCCGGGCTCGATCTCGAAGGAGACGTCGCGCACGGCGAACCGGTCGCCGAAGCGGCGGCAGAGTCGTTCCGCTCGGATGGCGGCGCCGGGCATGGGCCAAGCGTACCGGCGCGGGCGCCCGGGGGGGCGTACGATGGACCCCGGAGGCACGCGTGACCAAGGGTCAGGAGACACCGGCGGACGGCAAGACGGGCGGCGCGAGCGACCGCCCGAGGCGTTACCTCGTCGGCGTCGTGGCGGCCGCCACGGGGGAGGCTCTCGTGGCCGGGTTGGTTGTGGGGCGCGGCGGCGAGGCGCGCGCCGCCGAGGCCGTCCGCCGCGGCGAGAAGGCGGGGGTGCTGGTGGGCGCCGACCGCGTCGCGGCCATGGGGCGTGAACTGGTGGTCGGTCAGGAAGGCGCGCTGCTCGAAGCGGTGGGGGAGGCGGCGTGCCTGTGCGAGGCGGGCGGGGCGCTGGTCTGGGCGAACAACTCGTTCCGCGAACTCGACCAGTTGACGCGCGAGCGCGTGCTCGAGGCGTGCCGCCGCGTGGGCGAGCGCGCCGGCGACGGCTCGCGGACGGGCGCGTCCAACGCGCAGCGCCTGCACGTGGCGAGCGCCAACGGGCGGGTGTTCGAGGCGGTGGTGGCGGCGCTGCCCGGCGCGGGGACGGAAAAGGGCGAGTGGGCCGTGGGCGCCGCGGTGCGCGACGTGACGGCGGCGCACCGCACGCAGCAGAAGATCGACGCGCTCGACCAGGCCGGGGCCGAACTGGTGCGCCTCGAGGCCGAGAGCGTGCGCCAGATGCACGTGCACGACCGGCTCGAGTTCCTGCGCAAGAAGATCGTGCAGCTGGCCCACGACCTGCTGCAGTTCGACCACTTCGTGATCTACCTGCTCGAGAAGGACTCGAGCAAGCTTGAGATGGTGATGTCGTCGGGCCTGCGCCAGGGGGTGCAGGACATCCAGCTGTTCGCGTCGCGCGAGGGCAACGGCATCTCGGGCTACGTCGCCGCCACCGGGCGGTCGTACATCTGCGCCGACGCGACGAAGGACCCGCGGTACATCCGCGGGATGGACACGCCGGGCTCGAGCCTCACCGTGCCCCTGACGATGAACGACAAGGTCATCGGGGTGTTCAACGTCGAGAGCAACCGGGTGGGCGCGTTCAGCGAGGACGACCGGCACTTCACCGAACTCTTCGCGCGCCACGTGGCCATGGCGCTGCACATGCTCAACCTGCTGGTGGCCGAGCGCATCGTGACGCACGAGGCGACCACGGGGCGCATGGAGGGCGAACTCCAGGAGCCCCTCAACGACCTGGCGATCGAGGCGGAGTGGCTGCGCGAGCAGGGGCTCTCCGCGACGCCCGCATTCCGCGAGCACATCGAGCGCATTCTGAAAGACGTCGAGGCGATCCGCCGGCGCGTCAAGGGCGTCTCGAAGGGGGCGCGGTCGATCCTGGGCGTCGAGGACGAACTCGCGAACTCGCAGGAGGACCCGCTGCTCTCGGGCCGGCGCATCCTGATCGCGGACGACGAGAAGGACATCCGCGACCTGATCGCGGACGTGCTGCGCCGGCGCGGCGCCGTGGTGACGGTGTGCGAGAACGGGGCGCAGGCGATCGAGATTCTCGAGGCGGAGTACGCGCGCATCGCGCCGGCGGGTCTGCCCTCGGGCGGGCGCACGACCGAGACGGGCTTCCGGCTGGTGGTGTCGGACATCCGCATGCCGGACCGGAACGGGTACGAGGTGTTCTCGGCGGTGCGCCGGCTGGACCCCTCGCTGCCGGTGGTGCTGATGACGGGGTTTGGCTACGACCCGCACCACTCGATCGTGCGCGCCTCGCAGGAGGGGCTGCAGGCGGTGCTGTTCAAGCCGTTCCAGGTCGAGAAACTGCTCGAAGAGGTGCACAAGGCGGTGGGGGGCGGGGCGGGGTGAGTCACGCGCGTCGCTCGGCGCGAGCGCCAACGACAACCCGAGGCAGCCCGTCCGAGTCCTCCAGAACTTTCACGTCGCGCAACAGCGGGTTCGCGCGGGCAAGCGCCAGCGCCGCGTCCGCGCTGGACATCGCGATCTCGACCAGCAGCATGCCGCCGGGGTTGAGCAGCGCGGGGGCATGCTCCAGCAGTGGCGCGACCAGGCGCCGGCCCTCGGGCCCGCCGCGGAGGGCGATCTCCGGCTCGTGGCCTTTCACGTTCGGCGCCACCGCGGGCCACTCTTCATCGGGGATGTACGGCGGGTTGGCCGCGATGTAATCGAAGCCGGTGAACTCGCGCTGCGAAGATGCGCGATCGTCGCCCGCGCCGCCGCCCGTGTTGCCCCGTGCCTCCTGCGCCCACTGGCGCAGGGGCTCGAGCAGATCGCCCTGGCGCAGGTCGAGCCGACCCTCCACGCCGTGGCGCGCGGCGTTCTCGCTCGCCAGCGCCAGCGCATCGGGCGAGATGTCGGTCGCCACGCAGCGGGCGCTGGGCAGGTTCTTGAGCAGCGAGATCGCGATGACCCCCGACCCGGTGCAGACGTCCGCGATGCGGATCGCGGGCGCCCCCACATCGGTCGGGTTTGGCGCATCCGTCGTCAGCGGGAATCGCCGGCGCGCGTCCTGCAGCACGGTCTCGACGATCGTCTCGGTGGAAGGGCGCGGGATCAGCGCCCGCCGGTCCGCCTTGAACGCGAGGGAGAAGAACCACGCCTCGCCCGTGAGGTACTGCACGGGCTCGTGGCGCAGCGCCCGGGCCACGAGGGCGCGCAGACGCGTGCGCTCCTCCTCGCTCGCGGGGCGGTCCGCGCCGGTGTAGAGATCCAGGCGCCCAACGCCCAGCGCGTGCGAGAGCAGCATCTCCGCCATCAGGCGCGGCGAGTCCAGCGTGGCCTTCGCGAACGCCTCCGTCATCCACGCCAGCAGCGTGCGCGTCGTCCAGTTCTGCGGCGGGGCCTCCGGCATCGCCACAGTCTACGGCGTGCGCCAAGCGACCCGCGTTCCCGCGAACGGCGCGGTGCGGAACGGCGCCGGAACCCGGCCCGCGCCCGCCCTACGATGCCCGCCCGGGTCCCTGGAGGTTGGCGTGGCGCAGACGATGGAGGCGGCGGTGCTCTCAGATTCGCTCGAACTCGTGCGGCAGGCGGCTGAGAGCGCCGGCGTGTTCGGCGCCGTCACGCTGCGCGACGGCGCCCTCGGGTGCGAGGCGAAGGATGCCGGCGCGCCCGCGCTCTACCGCGTCTACGAGGACGCCGGGCGCCTCTGGGTGGCCCTCGCCACGCCCGACCGCTGGCTGAGCCAGTCGATCGAACAGGACCTCGTCCACACCGGCGACAAGCTGCACGAACTCATGGACGAGGAACTCACCGAGCAGGGCCACTGCGGCTCGTGCGGCCGGTTCGAGCACTACCGCGATGAGTCAAAGACGTTCGTGTTCCGAACGGCTATCCCGCTCACGCCCGGCGCGACTCCTGTGCAAGCCGCGGAGACGATCACCCGGTTTCTGCTCGCGTGCGAGGCGATGTTTCGGCCGCTGGGCGACATGTCGGGCGGGGGCGAGGACGAGTAGATACACTCCGACCCCCGGTTCAAACGCGGGCCCTGAGGGGCGCCGCCGCGGGGGCGTTTCTCTCGTTCATGTCGGCGGCAGGGCGTGAGCCTCGGGCGCAGCGCGTCCGGAGCGGCGCCACCAACCTCGGAGCCGGTGTCGATGCGAATCCTCATGCTGGGGTGGGAGTTCCCGCCCTTCATCTCAGGCGGGCTGGGCACGGCCTGCTACGGGCTGACCAAGGCGCTCGACCGCCTCGGGCACGAGGTGTTGTTCGTTCTGCCCCGGGCCGTGGACCGGGCGGTGCAGTCGCACGTGAAGCTGCTCAGCCCGTCTGCCATCCCCGCGGGCGGCGCGTGGCATTCGTCGCCGGGCCAGCCGGCGCACCTGCAGGTGAGTGGTCAGTGGAAGCCCGGCGCCGCTGGCGCCGCCCCCGCGCCCGTCAGGTCAGCGCCCGAGCCGGTGGCCGAGTGGCAGAAGCCGTACGCGATGCGTGAGTTCCGCTCCGCCAAGTTCTTCGGGCTGCCGGCCGGGTTCGCCAGCGCGTACGGCGCCCCGGAGTCGCCCCTTGCGGGGGTGCGGGTTGAGATGCAGGGCGACGTGCCGCAGGCCGTCATCCGGGCGACGCGCAACGAGTTTGAGGCGCTGCGCGCCGCGGGCGTCGAGGTCCCGGAGTGGGAGGAATGGGCGGAGATGGTGGGGGGCGAGGCGCCGACCGCGGAGTATCGCCCGTCGGGCAAGAGCGCGGGGGATTACAGCGGCGACCTGTACGCCGAGGCCGGGGCGTACGCGAGGCTCGTGCTGCGCCTGGCGCGGGGCGAGCGGTTCGACGTGGTGCACGCGCACGACTGGCTGACGTTCCCCGCGGGCATCGCGGTGGCGCAGGCCACGGGCAAGCCGCTGATCGTCCATATTCACGCGACGGAGTTCGACCGCTCGGGCGAAAGCGTGAACCAGCGGGTGTACGACATCGAGCGGCGCGGCATGCACGCGGCGACGCGGGTGGTGTGCGTGAGCGAGTACACGCGCCGCCTGTGCGTGCAGCGCTACGCGGCGGACGCGCGCAAGACGCGCGTGGTCTACAACGGCATCGACGTGGACGAGAACCAGCCGCAGGTCGGCTCGCAGATCGAGGCGAAGGACAAGATCGTGCTGTTCCTGGGGCGCATCACGATGCAGAAGGGGCCGGAGTATTTCATCGAGGCGGCCAAGCGCGTGCTGGAGAAGCTTGAGGACGTGAAGTTCGTCGTGGCCGGCAGCGGCGACATGGCGACACGGATGATCGAGCTCGCCGCGAAGATGGGCATCGGCCACAAGGTGCTGTTCACCGGCTTCCTGCGCGGGCGCGACGTGCAGCGCGTGTTCGAGATGGCGGACCTGTTCGTCATGCCCAGCGTGAGCGAGCCCTTCGGCATCGCCCCGCTCGAGGCCATCAGCCACGGCACGCCGGTGATCATCTCGAAGCAGTCGGGTGTCTCGGAGGTGCTGACGCACGCCCTCAAGGTGGACTTCTGGGACACCGAAGAGATGGCCAACAAGATCGTCGCGGTGCTCCGCCACCCGCCCCTCTCGCACACGCTGCAGGAGCACGGGCACATGGAGATCCGCAAGTTGACGTGGGACGGCGCGGCGCAGAAGTGCGAGCGGGTCTACGGCGAGTCGATCGCGGAGATGGCCCGGGTGTGAGGGCTGAGGCGATGGGCCGGCGCCCGCCTAGGGTTGATGCGATGTCCTCTCTGGCGCCAGCGCCTCACGCCTCACCGCCCGTGCGTTCGCTCGGCCCGCCGCGCGTGGTGGACCTCGGCAGGTTGTCGTACGCCGACGGCTGCGCCGCGCAGACGCGTGCGCACGCGGAGGTTCTCGCGGCACGAGAGGACCCCTCGCCCACGTCACGCGCGCCCGGCGTCATCCTGCTCGTAGAGCACGACCCGCCGGTCATCACCGTGTCGCGCCGCCCGGGCGCACGCGACAACCTGCTGGCCACACCCGCGATGCTGGCCTCGCTGGGCGTCGAGGTCGCGGAGACCGATCGTGGGGGCGACATCACGTATCACGGACCGGGGCAGCTGGTCGTGTACCCCATTGTCGATCTCAACGCGCTGGGCTGGAGCCTGCACAGGTACATGCGCGAACTCGAGGGCGCGGTGATCCGGGCCTGCGCCCGCTGGGGCGTCGAAGGCAGGCGCGACCCTTCCGCAACGGGCGTGTGGATTGGCGGGGCGAAGGTGTGCGCGATGGGGGTGCGGGTGCGGCGGTGGGTCACGACGCACGGCTTGGCGCTCAACGTCGCGCCGGACCTCGGTCACTTCGACCTCATCGTGCCCTGCGGTCTCGCGGGGCGACCGGTGACCAGCCTCGCGCGTGAGTTGGGCGACGCGAGCCCGACCATGGACGTTGTGAAGGCGGCGGTGGTCGAAGAACTCCGCGCGGCGATGGTCGGTGCGCCAGAATCGCCGCGCGCGTGAGGCGCTCACTTCGTCGGCGCGCCGCCGGCGTCAGTCGATCTTCAGGTCCTGCTTCACGTCGGCGGTGATATCCGCTCCTTCGGGGAATCGGATGACCGGTCGGGCGAGCATCGCGCGCACGACGGCGGCGGTGTCCGCCGCGTCGAGGGGCTTGTCGGCCGGGCGCGAGGCGATGACGTACGAGTAGCCGAGTTGGTCGGCCACGGCCTCGGCGCTGGCGCGCACCACGCCGTAGGCCTCGCCCAGTTGCTTGGTGGTCAGCGCGTCCATCTCCTGGGCAAGGCGCTGGCCTTCGCGCTGGAGGGCCATGCCCGCGAGCTGATACTCGCGCCGGGCGGCCTCGAATCCCTCGGCCTTCTCGTCCATGCCGCGGAGAGCGTCCTCGGCGGCCTGGGCGCGGGCGCGGAAGTCGGCGATGGCCTTCTCGCTGGCGGCGCCGGCCTCGTCGCGCGCGGGCTTGTAGCGGTCCGAGTCCATCAGGCGCTCGACAACGTTGATGATGTCGCACACGGCGATCGCCTCGCCGGGCTTGGCCTTGCTCGGCGCCGGCTCCGCGGCGGTCGCACGCCCCGCGCCCGTCACGGCCTGCAGCGCGAGGGCCAGCGCCGCCGAGCACGCCAGCACGGAGCACGAGAACACGAGGGCGGATCGACGCATGCATGACTCCTGGTGGCCGGCGCGCGGGCGCGGCGGATGGATCGATGGGAAGCCGGAACGGAAGGGTAGACCGCGTCGGGGCTCGCCGCTCAGCCGCCCGCGGGGCCCGCGGGCGCAGGGGCGTTGGGCGCGGGGGGTGGCGGCGTCAGCCCGACGCCACGGAACGCGAACCACCACGCCGCGAGCCCGCCGAGCACGACGAGCGTCACGATGGCGACGACCGCGAGGCGTGCGGGGCGTCGGCGAGTTGCGCCGGCGTGATCCGGCGCACCGGCGCGGGCGCCGGGCGGGTTCGTGGGCACAGGCGCACCGGGCGCGGAGGGGCGGGCGCGGTGCGAGGCGGATTCCGACTTCGTCGGCACCGAGATCAGGGCGCCGCAGTGCTCGCAGCGCGCCACCGCGCCGCGGAATCCCGCGTCCACGTCGAGGCGCTTGCCGCACTGTGGGCAGTCGAAGTGAACCATGGGGGGCCGTCGTGGTGGGGCGAACGCCGGGCTCAGGGGATCGTCGGCGTCCAGAGGTAATAGAAGCCGGGGGCCATGGGCAGGCCGAGCGAGTCGGCGTTGACGGACAGCAGGCTGACGTTCGTGGTGTCGCCCAGCGCGGCGCCCGCGCCGGCGTCCAGCGGCGTTGCGGCGGAGTACGCGGTCCGCGGCGCGTTGCCCTTCGCGTGATATTTCACGAGGCGCGCGCTGCCGAGCCCCGCGCGCCGCTTGGCGGCGTCGAACGCGTCGTGCAGGTCGCCGGTCGAGTCCACCAGGCCGACGCGCGCGGCTTCGACGCCGGTGACCACGCGACCGTCGGTGCAGCGGGCGAGGTCGTCGGCGCTCACGCCGGGTCGGCGCGAGGCGACGAGGCCGCGGAAGTTGGCGTAGAACTCGTTGACCATGCCCTGCAGGATCGCGTAGTGCTCGTCCTTCGCAGGCTCGAACGGGCTGCCCATGGCCTTGTTGGGGCCGCTGGTCACCGCCCGGCCCTCGATGCCGAAGCGGGCCATGCCCGCGGAGAAGTTAAACGTCTGGATGATCACGCCGATCGACGCGGTGATGGTCGTGGGCTGGGCGATGAGTTCGTCCGCCGACAGCGCCAGGTAATACCCGCCTGAGGCGCAGAGTTCGGACATGCACGCCACGACCGGCTTGCCGGTCGCTTCGCGGAAGCGCCGGATCTCCCGATACATGGTGTCCGAGCCGGAGACCGTCCCGCCCGGGGAGTTGATCCGGAGCACCACCGCGCGAACGCCGGGGTCGCGGGCGGCGCGATCCAGTCGCGCGGTCAGCTCGTCCACCGGGTTGGGGCCCGCGCCGAGAAGACTGGGCGCGGACCCGTCGGCGATCATGCCGCGGACGTCGATCAG
>CAYVSR010000018.1:0-14867 GCA_964453125.1 uncultured Phycisphaeraceae bacterium
GGAAGGAGTTCTGCCGCGGGGGCGCGGGCGCGCCGGACCGGAGCACGATCGAGTTCCGAGGGGACCTGCCCTACGCCGAGACGAGCGCGGCGCTCAAGCGAGCCCGGGCGTGCCTCGCGTGGGGGCCGACGCAGTTCACGCACTCGTTCAGCGAGCGGCTGCTGCTGAGTCTTGGCGCGGGCTGCGCGACGGTGGCGGACGACCGGCTGCTGGTGCGGAGGCATTTCGCGTGCGAGGGCGTCGGCGCCGAGGCGGTCCGCGCCACGGCGAGCGCGGGGGCCGACGTGAAGCGCTCGACCTGCGTGCGCGTGTTCGACGCGGCGGACGCGGCGTCGGCTCGCGCCGCGGTCGAGGCGCTGCTGGCCGACCCGGAGCGGCGCGCGGCGATGGGGCTGGCCGGGCGCGATGAGATCGAGCGGGCCCACCTGTGGGCGCACCGGGTGGACACGATCGCCGCGGTGGGCGCGGACGCCCTGGCGGCGTAGCCCGTCGTGCTCAGCGCGACGCCACGAGGCCGAACCGCGTGCGGACGCGTCGCTCGATGGGGGCGAAGAGCCACTTGTCGGCGGCCATACCGAGGGCGACCATCACGATCATGACGGCGATGACCTGGGCGACGTCGGAGAAATCGCGCCCGACGTTGAGCTGAAACCCCAGCCCGCGCCGCTGCACGAGCATGATGAGTTCGGCGCCCATGAGCGAGCGCCACGCGAACGAGAAGCCCTGGCGCAGCATGCCCGCCAGCGCCGGCAGGCTCGCGGGCAGCAGGATGTAGCGGTACAGGGTGTAGCGACGGGCGCCGAGCATACGCCCGGCGGTGATGTAGATCGGCGGCAGGGTGCGCAGGCCGTCGCGCAGCGCAATCGCGATCGCGAAGACGCTGCCGGCCACCAGCACCGCCAGCACGCCCTTCTCGTTGATGCCCAGCGTCAAGATGGCCAGCGGCGCCCAGCACACGCTCGGCAGAGTTTGCAGCCCGAGGAAGAGCGGGCCGAGCAGGGCGTCGAAGAACGGCACGCGCCAGGTGAGCAGCCCGAGCGCCCCCCCCACCACGATCGCGATGCCGAACCCCACGAGGAGGCGCGTGGCGCTGACCGCGACGGCTTGCATCAGCGGGCTCGACCAGAACGGGCGCGCGCGCGACGCGCCGGCAGCGGTCGGCTCGTCCTCGGCGTCCGCCTCGGGCGGGCGCGTGGGCCAGCCGGCGCGGATGGGCTGCTGGAAGTGCGTGTCGATGTTGAGCATCGCTGAGGTCGCGTCGAGCACGTGGCTGGGCGCGGGGAAGAGCCACGCGCGCCAGCCGACGGCGCGCCACGCCCCTTCCCACGCGAGGACGGCCCCGAGCCACACGAGGATGACCGCGATGGTTCTACGACGCATGGGCGTCCTCGCGGTGCATACGGGCCGCCTCTTCGTGGATCTCGTGGCGGATCTCGCGCACCAGTTCCGAGAGTTCGGGGCTGTCGAAGTCGCGCGGGTGGGGCAGGCCGACCGCGATCTCGCGCCGGATGCGCCCTGGGTGCGAGCGCAGCACGATCACGCGGTCCGCGAGGCGCGCGGCCTCGCCGACGGAGTGCGTCACGAACAGGATCGTCTTGCGGGTCTGGCGCCAGAGGTCCTGCACCTGCTCGTGCAGGAGGGTTCGGGTCTGGGCGTCGAGCGCGGCGAAGGGTTCGTCCATCAGCAGCGCGGCGGGGTCGAGCACGAGGGCGCGGGCGATAGCCACGCGCTGGCGCATGCCGCCGGACAACTGGTGCACGAGCTTGTGCCCGGCGTTCTGGAGGCGGACCATGGCGAGCGCGGCGTCGACCTTGTCGCGGATCTGGGCGCGGGGGACGCCCGCGATGCGGAGGCCGAGGCCGACGTTCTGCGCCGCGGTGTACCAGGGGAAGAGGGCGTGCTCCTGAAAGACCATGGCGCGCTGCGGGCCGGGGCCGTTGACCTTCCAGTCGTCGAGCGTGATGCGCCCCTCGTCGGGCTTGAGCATGCCGGCGGCGAGTTGGAGGAGCGTGCTCTTGCCGCAGCCGCTGGGCCCGACGACGACCACGAACTCGCCGGGGGCGATGTCGAGGGAGATGTTCTCGATGGCGGGGGTGTTGGTCCCCTCGAAGCGCTTGGTGACGCCCTCGAGGCGCAGGCGCCCGCGCGAGGGCGGCGCGCCATCGGCGCTGGCGCCGCTCGGCGCGGCCATGGAGGCGCCGGTCGGGGTCAAGGCGTTCGCCCCGGCGCGATCGGCGGCGCGCCCTTGATCTTGTCGAGCAGCGCGCGGTCCACGAGACCCTTGAGGCGCGGCGGCCGGCGGGCGAAGCCGAGATCGAACGCCCACTGCGCGAGGGCCTTGAGGGAGCCCTCCAGCGGCTCGTCGGTGAACTTCACGCGCGAGAGCGCCCGGGCGATGATGTCCTGCGAGAGGTTCTTTCCCGTCAGCGCCTTGAGCGCGTCCGCGATCGGGGCGGCCTGGGCCTGCGCGTCCGCCGCGAGTTTCGCGGTCCATGCCGTGTGCGCGCGGAGCAACGCCTCGACGGCCTCCGGGCGCTCCTTGAGGAACTTGGGCGAGACGACGATCAGCGTGAGCGTGAACTCGGCGCCGGGCCAGAGGTCCTTCTCTTCGCCGATGACCTTCGCGCCGGCCTCGGCCTCGAGGCGTGCGCCCCAGGGCTCCACCGCCCACGCGGCGTCGATCTGCCCGCGGGCCATCATCGCGGCCTGCTCGGCGTTGGGGACGGGCAGCACGTTGGACGCGTCGGCCTGGCCCAGCGTCTTGACGAGATAGTGGCGCGCGGAGACGTCCTGCGTGTTGCCCATCTGCGGCGTGGCGATGCGCTTGCCCTTGAGATCGGCGAGGGTCGTGATGCCGGCGCCCTCGCGCGCGACGATCACCACGCCGTTGGCCGCGGCGCCCGCGACGATGCGCAGCCCCTCGCCCTTGCTCTGCGCGTGGGCGTTGATGGCGGGGCTGGGGCCGACGTAGCCGATGTCGATCTCGCCGGCGAAGAGCGCCTCGATCAGCGAGGGGCCGGCGTTGAAGGTCTTGGTCTCGAGCGGCGCGGGTGCGACGGCCTGAGCGAAGTCGCCCGACGCCACGCCGAGCACCGCCTGCGCGTGCGTCACGTTGGCGAAGTAGCCCAGGCGGATCGGCTTGTCGGCGGGTGCGCCGGCCGCGTTGGCGCCGAGCGCGGCGAGCAACGCCAGTGCGGCGCGTCGGATCCTGCTTCCTACGGGCATGAGGCCTCCTGCTCGCGCGACGGCGGCACGGAGCAACTATCGGAACGCCCGGACCCCCGCCTGAACACGCCCCGCGGGCTCCCGCATTCTTTGCGCGTTCCTCGCGGGCGAATGGCTAGCGGCTCACGTTCTTCGCGTCTTCCTTCTTCGCAGGGGCCGGGCCCTCGCCCACCGGGGGGGCGGGGACGGTGCGGGCGCCCTTGATGACGGGAGGCGTGACCGGGCGGCCGGTGCGCTCGTCGGCGATCGGAGTGGACGCGATGGCGGCGATGGAGTCGGCGCCGCGGACGGTGTGCCCGAACGCGCAGTACTGCCCGTCGAGGCGCGCGGTGCCCTCTCGGGAGAGGCAGAGAAAGAACTGGGAGCCGTTGCTGTTGGGCTCGCCGGTGCGCGCCATGGAGATCACGCCGAAGTCGTGCGGGATGGTGGAGCGCTCGAGGTCGATCATGTAGCCCGGCCCGCCGCTGCCCTTGCCGGCGGGGTCGCCGGCCTGCACGACGAACGCGCTGCCGTCCTGAAGGGTGGGGACGACGCGATGGAAGATGACGTCGGTGTAGAAGCCGCCCTCGGCGAGGCCGAGGAACGCGAAGCACGTGTTGGGCGCCATGTCGGGCCGGAGCGCGATCTCGACCTCGCCGAGGCTGGTGTCGAGGATCACGCGCCGGTCGATGTACGCGCGGAGGCCGGAGTACGTGGGGTCGCCGCCGGACCAGCGGATGTTGCGGTCGGCGGGGTTGGAGGCGTTGACGCTGGCGTACTCCTGGTTGAGCAAGGGCTGGAGCACCACCGGCGCGCCGATGCGCTTGCCGCCGACGATCAGCTGGGCGTACATCGCCTTGGGCGTGGTGGTCGTCCAGAGGACGGGGAAGAGGCCGGCGAGGTCCACCTTGCCGGCGGCGGCGCTGGCCTTCTCCTTCTGCTCCATCGCCGAGCCGGGTTCGCCCATCGTGAAGAGTCCGATCTCGACCTCGCCCTCGGCGCCGGCGGGCGTCGCGACGGTCATGGGGATGGAGCGATTCACGCCGTAGTAGAGACGGTCGGGCGTCAGCTGGGCGTTCGCGGCGCCGGCGAGCGAGGCGATGGCGACGGCGGGAAAGACGGCGTGGGAGATGGACATTCGGGGCGCGCTCCTGCGCTGGTGTGCGACGGTGGCGGCGCGGGACGGGGCCGCGCACGGCGCAACAGGATAGCGGGACCGGACGAGCGGTCACCGCGCGTGGGGCGTGGGCGGGGCGTGGGAGCCGGGGAATTCAGCGGATCAGGGCAGGCCGGCGCCGATGGGCGGGGAATTGCCGTTGGCGCCGGGGTTGGCCCAGGGCTGCGACGGGAAGTCGCGGGGCGAGCCGGTCTCGAGCGTCCACCACGCGCGGGCGATGCGCATGTCGGAGTCGGGCGCGGAGGCGGCGGCGGGGATGAGGCCGAGGAGGGTGTTGGCCTGGTCGTTGAACCACTCGACGGACATGTCGGCGCGGAGGAGGTTGCAGCCGCCCTTGTGGTTGAAGTCGGAGGTCTCGCGCATGCCGTCGGCGACGAGCGCGGTGCGCGGGTGCATGCCGTGGAGGTAGTTCTGGGAGGGAGTGAGCGCGCGGAAGTGGTAGTTACCGAGGATGTCGCCGGCGCGTTCGGCCCAGGTCTTCGTAGGCGGTGAAGGGGTGCATCCCCTTGTGGCTGGGGCAGTAGAAGATCTCGGGCGTGGGCAGATACTCGCGAGAGAACAGGAAGCCGAGGCCGTCCCATTGCTCGCCGTTGTACGCAAGATGCAGCGCGGTCATCTCCTGCGGGAGGAACGATCCCCAGGCGGGGACGGAGGAGTAGACGCTGCTGGGCAGGCGGTCCTTGTGCTCTTCGGCGTGCATGGCGAGGCCGAGGCCGAGCTGGCGCACGTTGGAGCGGCAGGTGACGCGTCGGGTGGTTTCGGTGACGCGCGACAGCACGGGCAGCATGAGGCCCATGAGCACAGCCATGACGCCGATGGAGACGAGCAGGTCGAGGAGCGAGAAGGCGCGCGCACCGACAGCTCGGTAAGGTTGCAGGTTTGCGGATGTCTGTTGCCACTTGGCCACGCGACGACCCGCACCCGGCATGTGTCCCTGAAGCAGGGTCATACCGACCACCCTCCGAGGCTCGCACCACGAACCCGAATCAACTGTATCGTGCTATCGGGGCTGACACAACCTTGGTTTTTGGATTTCCACGCGGGGGGCTACCGGTCGTTCGCACAATGTTTGGGTTTTTTGATCTTTCCGCGCCCAAACATGAATCTCGCGGGGGTCTGCGGCGTATACTTGGGTGAACCTTGGGCGCGGTTGGGTTTCACCCATGAGCGACACCATCCAGCACGACGCGGATCTCGCGCTGATGCAGCGCGTCAGCCTCGACGACGAGGCGGCGATCGCCGAGCTGTACGACCGTTTCGGCCCCCTGGTTTTCCGGATGGCGTTCCAGGCGATGCCCTCCCGAGCGGATGCGGAAGATGCTGTCCAGGAAGTCTTTGTGCGATTGTGGCGAACCGCGGGCAGGTATGACCCGAAAAGGGCCGCACTGGTGACATGGGTCATGCTCCTGGCGCGTCGCATCCTTGTGGATCGGATGCGCAGGACGCAGGCGAGGGTCAAGGCCTCGTCGATCTCGGAGGCGTGGGCCACCGAGGCCCCGGCGGCGGAGACGCCCTCGCGGGTGGAAACGGACGAACGGTTTGCGGCGTTGATGAAAAAGATCGATCAGCTTCCCGAATTGCAGCGCATCGTGGTCCTCCGCTCGTATCTGGGAGGGCAGACGTTGCGGCAGATCGGGCAGGAACTGAACAAGCCTCTCGGAACCATCAAATCGGCGCTGAGCAGAGCGCTCGTTCGCCTCCGCGAACGGGGTCTCAGCGAGGAAGCAGCGGCATGATCACGCGAGACCTTTTCGAACTGGCGAACCTCGACGTCCTCGGCCTTCTGGACGAGGACGAGCGCAGGGAATTTGAGCAGGCCTTCCGCGAGGCGCCCCCGGCCTTGCAGGCCCAGATCCGTCGCGAGCAGCTGCGCGTGACGGACATCGACGAGTGGCTGCCCAGAGTCGATGCGCCCGCGAGCCTCAAGCCGCGGGTGCTCGGCGCCGTGCGCGAGGCCGTGGAGGCCGTGCGCGCCGGGCAGGGTCGCGAGCACGTGGCGCGCAAGATCGGGCCGTTCGCGCTGTCGCTCCAGCGCAACGTCTCGCCGCTGTGGCGCGCCGCGGCGCTGGGCTTTGCGGCGGCGACGCTGTTCGTGGGCTACCAGTTCCTGAATTCGGTCGGCCGGTTCAACCAGGTGACGGAGCTGGCCACCAGCGAGGACGCGCTCTCGGCGTTCAACACCCCCGGCGGGGCGTCGTTCGCCCGGGCGCTGCGTGATTCGACGATGCGGTCGGTGGCGTTCAACGCCGGTCCCGGCGCGGTCTCCGGCAAGGAGCCGAGCGCCAGCGTGTTCGGCGCCGACGGCAAGGGCGCGTTCCTCTACTGCAGCCTGCCGAAGGCCGAGGGCGGGTACCGGCTGGTCGTCGTCTCGGACGACGGCACGGTCGCCAAGGAGATCGCCCGCTTCAACCCGGCCGCCGGGCAGCAGGTGGTGGCGCTCCCCGCGATGATCGCGGCGGGCACGAAGCTGGCCATCCTCCCCCTCAGCGCGGGCGACAACCTCGGCGCCGCCCTGCTGGTGAGCAAGGCCTGAGAGCCGACGAGAGACCCGCGTTCCGGGAGATTCGCTGACCACGCCGCCACGATCGCGGCGTGCTTGGTTTTTGGGGATGGCGCCGGGTTTCAACGGCGTTGAAAGGCGCCGCGGGTCGGCGCCGCTCCCCTATCCTGCGGGCCCGACGCCATGAGCGCACTTGCCCCCATGCCGACCAGGCCCCCCACCAGCGCCCGCCGGCGCGTGGGCGACCCGCGCCTCGGGGCGATCCGCGCGAAGACGGAGGCGGGCGAGCGGCTGACGCTCGAGGAGGGCGGCGCGCTCTACGACACGCCCGATGTGTGGGCGGTGTGCGAGATGGCGGACGCGGTGCGCCGGCGCCTGCACGGGGGCGCGGCGTACTACAACATCAACCGGCACCTGAACTACTCGAACGTCTGCGCGCTCTCGTGCTCGTTCTGCGAGTTCTATCGCAAGGCGGGGGATGAGGGGGCGTACACGCGCGACCTCGCGTACGTGCGAGAGGAGGCCCGGCGGGCGCGCGACGCGGGCGCGACGGAGATGCACATCGTCGGCGGGCTGCACCCCACGCTGCCCTTCTCGCACTACACCGACCTGCTCCGCGCGATCCGCGAGGAAGCGCCGGCGCTGCACCTCAAGGCGTTCACTGCGGTCGAGATCGTGCACCTGGCGCGCATCGCGAAGGTGTACAAGACGGACTCCAACGACCCGGGCGTCCGGCGCGAGGGCATCCGATGGGTTCTCGAGCGGCTGATCGAGGCGGGGCTGGGCTCGTTGCCCGGCGGCGGCGCCGAGGTGTTCGACGACCGCGTGCACGACGAGGCGTACAAGGGCAAGATCCGGTCCGACGTGTGGCTCGACGTGCACCGCGTGGCGCACGAGCTCGGCCTCAACACCAACGCGACGATCCTGTACGGGCACATCGAGGACCGCGCCGAGCGCCTGGTGCACATGGACATGCTGCGCAGGGCGCAGGATGAGGCGTTGGCGAGAATAGGGACGGAGGCACGCAGGCACGAAGGCACGGAGGGGATGCGGGGCGCGGAGGGGGAGAGGGGCATAGCGGAGGACAGCGCGCCGGTGGTCACGCTGACGGGGCCGGGCGCGCGCATGCCGGCGGCGCCGGCGCCGGGCGAGCGACCTCGCGGCGGCTACTTCCAGACCATCATTCCGTTGCCGTTCTTCCCCGACGGCAGCGACCTCGAGCGCCTGCCGGGGCCCGGCGGCCTCGAGAACCTGCGCACGCTCGCTATCGCCCGCCTCATGCTCGACAACTTCCCGCACGTCAAGGCGTTCTGGATCATGCAGACGCTGCCGATGGCGGAACTCATGCTGCAGTGCGGCGCCGACGACCTCGACGGCACGGTGGTGTGGTACGACATCACGAAGCTCAACTCGGGCGCCGGCGGCGCGGGCACGCACCAGGAAACGAGCGTGACCGACCTGCAGCGGGCAATCCGGCGGGCAGGATTCGACCCGGTGGAGCGCGACACGCTGTACCGGCGTGTGGCTCGCGACGGGGCGGCGTGGACGCTGGCAAACCGCGACGAAACACCGGCGCCCACCGGGTCGCGATAAACTCCTCCCGTCGGGCGGGCCGATGAGGCCCATGGGCGCCCCCGCCACGGGTGGGGCTGCGCGCCCGCGACGCCGGCGCCAGGGCGCCACAAGGTCCGCGAACACAGAGGGATTGCATGCTCCCATTCGGCAAAGCACGTGTCCGGTCGTTCCGCGTGGTGCCCGCGCTGCCCGAGGCGCTGCGCCCGCTGCTGGAGATCGCGCACAACCTCTGGTGGTCGTGGAACCCCAGGGCGGTCGACCTCTTCGTGCGCCTCGACCGCGAACTCTGGGAGGAGACCGGCCACAACCCCGTGCGCATGCTCGGGCAGATCGCGCAGGAGTCGCTGGAGCGCGCCGCGTCGGACGCCTCGTACGTGCACGCACTCTCGCTGGCGCACGCCGCGCTCACCGAGCACCTCGATCGGGCTTCGTGGTTCCAGGCCCGGTACCCCGAACTCGTCGGGGCGCACGAGCAGGCCCGGGCGTCGCTGGGCTCGAACGCGTCGGGCGCGGAGGCCCGCCCCTTCCAGGTCGCGTACTTCAGCGCCGAGTTCGGGTTGACCGAGTGCCTGCAGATCTACTCGGGCGGCCTGGGCGTGCTGGCGGGCGACCACCTCAAGAGCGCGAGCGAGCTCGCCGTGCCGCTGGTCGGGGTCGGCCTGCTGTACCGCTGCGGCTACTTCCACCAGTACCTCAACAGCGACGGGTGGCAGCAGGAGACGTACCCGGACCTCGACTTCCCGAACCAGCCGATCCACCGCGTGATCGACCCGGCGACGGGGCAGCAGCACCGCGTGACGGTCGGCCTGCCGGGGCGCGACATCACCGTGGGCATCTGGCGCTGCAACGTCGGGCGCACGCCGCTCTACCTGCTCGACACCAACTTCCCCGAGAACCAGAAGGACGACCGGGAGATCACGAAGAATCTCTACGGCGGCGACGCCGAGACGCGCATCAAGCAAGAGATCGTGCTGGGCGTCGGCGGCGTGCGGGCGCTGGCGAAACTGGGCCTGGCGCCGACGGTCTTCCACATGAACGAGGGGCACAGCGCGTTCCTCTCGCTCGAGCGCATCCGCGAGTTCCGCGTGGCGCACCAGGTCTCGTTCGACGAGGCGCGCGAGGCCGCCGCCGCGGGCCAGGTGTTCACGACGCACACGCCCGTGCCCGCGGGCATCGACCGGTTCTCGCCCGAGGTGATGGAGCGCTACTTCCGCGGCATGTCGCACGAGCTGGGCCTCGACATGGAGGGGCTGCTGGCGCTGGGGCGCGAGAACGTCGCGGACAAGAGCGAGTTCTTCTCGATGGCGGTGCTGGCCATCCGCACGGCGCGCCACTGCAACGGCGTCTCGCGTCTGCACGGCGCCGTGAGCCGCGCCATGTGGCGCAGCGTGTGGCCCGGCGTGCCCGAGGAAGAGGTGCCGATCGCGCACGTGACCAACGGCGTGCACGCCCGCACGTGGATCAAGGACGACCTGCAGGAACTCTTCGACCGGTACCTGCCCAGCGCGTGGCAGCGCGACGCGTCGGACCACTCGGTCTGGAAGGGCGTGCGCGACATCCCCGACGAGGAGCTGTGGAGCCGGCGCTCGCGGATGCGCGAGCGCATGATCGTGTGGTGCCGCCGGAAGATCCGCGAGCAGCTGCGCTTCCGCGGGGCGGGGCAGGACCAGATCGACGCGGCGGCCGCGGCGCTGGACCCGAACATCCTGACCATCGGCTTCGCGCGCCGCTTCGCGACCTACAAGCGCGCCAGCCTGCTGCTGCGCAACCTCGAGCGCGTGCAGGGCCTGCTCAACAGCGACGAGCGACCGTTCCAGATCCTGGTGGCGGGCAAGAGCCACCCGGCGGACGGCCCGGGCAAGGAACTCATCCGCGAACTCGTGCGCTTCGCCAAGAGCGCGAACCACGCCAACCGCGTCGTGTTCCTTGAGGACTACGACATGGACGTGGGTCGGCGCCTGGTGCAGGGGTGCGACGTGTGGCTGAACACGCCGCGCCGGGGCATGGAGGCGTCGGGCACGTCGGGCATGAAGGCGGCGATGAACGGCGTGGTGCACGTGTCGATCCTGGACGGCTGGTGGGACGAGGCGTACGACCCCTCGCTGGGGTTCGCGATCGGGCGTGGCGAGATCTACGAGGACCAGGAGGCGCAGGACGAGGTCGAGAGCCGCGCGCTGTACGACCTGCTTGAGCGCCAGATCCTGCCGGAGTTCTACGACCGGGACGCGTCGGGCCTGCCGCGGAAGTGGATCAAGCGGATGAAGCGGTGCGTGGCCGGGCTGGCCTCGCGGTTCAACTCGAACCGCATGGTGATGGAGTACACCGAGGCGCACTACGCCGAGGCGCACCGCGCGGGCGCGGCGCTGACGGCGCGCGGGCTCGCCGGCGCCAAGGACCTCGCCAACCACGTGCGCCTGCTGCGCGAGCGCTGGCACGGCGTGTCGATCGAGGACGTGCGTACGGAGATCGGGGCCCAGGTGCCGATCCGGTCCACCGTGGGCGTGAGCGCGACGGTGAACCTCGGCGGGCTCGCGCCGGCCGATGTGCGCGTGCAGATCTACCACGGCGTGGTGTCCTCCACGGGCGACCTGCTGCAGGGGCGCTCGACGGACATGGCCCCCGCGGGTTCGGCGGACGAGCACGGACGCACGAAGTTCGCCGGCGAGTTCGCGGTGTCGCGCTCGGGGCGGAACGGGTTCTCGGTGCGGGTGATCCCGCGTGACGACAGGCTGCTGACGCCGTTCATCCCCGGCCTGATCTCGTGGGATGTGGAGCACGACCCGGGGGTGTCGGCGACCCGGCAGGTGACGGACTTTCAGCACCTGACGCACGTGTGAGCGGCGCCGCGGGGCGCGCGCGAGGGGGGCGTGCGCGGGCGACCGTACAATGCCGACAGCCCAGCACGCCCGCGCCGACGCGCGGGGAGGCCGCCGCCCAGTGAGCCTGACCACCCCCCCCAGCCCGCCGCCGCCCGCAGACGCCCCGCGTCTCCGGACGGACGCGCTCTCTCGGGTGCTGGCGGTGGCGCGGATGCTCTCGGCGTCGGACGACCTGAACGAGATCCTGGCGGTGATCATCGACGCCATGCGCGACGCGCTGCACGCGGAGCGGGCCACGGTGTTCGAGTTCGATGCGGCGCGGAACGAGCTGTTCTCGACGGTGGCGCACGGCTTCCTCGACCCGTCGGGAGGCATCGAGCGGACGGGCGAGATCCGCATCCCCGCGACGGCGGGCATCGCGGGGCAGGCGGCGCAGACGCGGACGATCATCAATGTGCCCGACGCCTACGCCGACCCGCGCTTCAACCAGGCGGTGGACAAGAAAACGGGCTTCCGCACGCGGTCGATTCTCACGATCCCCCTCGAGGCGTTCGGCGAGGAACTCATGGGCGTGGCCCAGGTGCTCAACAAGCGCCCCGAGCGCCCCGGCGAGCCCGGCGTGTTCACGCCGATGGACGAGGAGATCGCCGCGGCGCTGGCGTCGCAGGCGGGCGTGGCCATGAAGCGCGCCCGGCTGCTCGAGGACCGGCTGGTGAAGGAGAAACTCGAGCGCGACCTCGAACTCGCGCGGCGCGTGCAGCAGCAGACGTTCCCCTCGCGGATCCCCGCCCTCGCGGGGTACGACATCGCGGGCTTCAGCCGCCCGGCGGACCAGACCGGGGGCGACGCGTACGACATCGTGGCGTACTCATACTCGCCCGGGGGCGTGGGGGCGCCCGCGATCGTGGACCGCGACGAGGACGCCGCGCCCACGCACGCGCTGCTGTTCATCGCGGACGCGACGGGCCACGGCATCGGGCCGGCGCTCTCGGTGACGCAGACGCGCTCGATGCTGCGCATGGGCGTGCGCGTGGGGGCGTCGCTCCAGGCCATCGCGGACAACATCAACCGGCAGCTGTGCGCGGACCTGCCCTCGGGCCGGTTCGTGACGGCGTGGATGGCGGCGCTCGATTCGACGGCGCACACGCTGCACAGCTTCAGCGGCGGGCAGGCTCCCCTGCTGCACCTGCGCGCCGCGACGCGCGAGGTGGAATCGCTCAGCGCCGACGCGATGCCCCTGGGCATCGCCGACCCGCTGGACCCCGAGACGAGGACGATCGCGATGAGCGTGGGCGACGTGTTCGCGGTGCTGTCCGACGGGTTCTACGAGGCGATCCGCGCCGGGGCGAGCGACGGGGAGCAGTTCGGCGAGGCGCGCGTGGCCGACCTCCTGATCCGCAACGCGCACCTGCCGGCGCGCGAGATCATCGACGCGGTGCGCGACGCGCTCGAGGCGTTCACCGGCGGCGCATCGCCGGCGGACGACCAGACGGCGCTGATCGTCAAGCGCACGGCGTGAGCGCGGTCATTTCGAACGCAGGCGGATGGCGCCCTGGGTGTTGGCGCTGTCGGTCTGGTCCGCCACGCCCTCGCGGTAGGCGTCGGCGAGCTTCTTGTCGCCGAACTCGTCCTCGAGCTGCTTCCAGACGGCGAGGCTGATCATGAGGTCGCCGCGCTGGAAGAGTTCGACGGCGCGGCAGGTGAGTTCGAGGCGGATGGGGCTGGCGTCGGGGGGCATGATCTCGTGGATCTCGACGGCGCGCGTCTGGCCGACGACGATGATCTTGCCGAGGGTGCGCAGCACGTAGCGGTCCGTCTCGGCGCCGGCCTCGCCGAGGAGTTCGCGCGTGCGCCCGTCGATGAGGATGCTGGTGCCGAACTGCTTGTTGGCGGACTCGAGGCGGGCGGCGAGGTTGACCTCGTTGCCGATGACGGTGTAGTCGTTGAGATCCGGCGGGGCGCCGCAGTCGCCGACGACGACGTTGCCGGTGGCGATGCCGACGCGGGCGGAGAGGTGGGGCAGGCCGCGCATGATGGGGTCGTTGTTGAGGGCCTCGACGGCGTGCTGGCAGGCGATGGCGGCGCGGCAGGCGCGGAGGGCCTGATCTTTGTCCTCGACGAACGCGGACCAGAAGGCCATGAGGCCGTCGCCGAGGAACTTGTTGACGTAGGCGCCCTCGGCGGTGAGGGCGGTGGTCATGTCGCGCATGCAGCGGTTGAGGGTGGCGACGGTGGTGGGCCCGTCGAGGCGCTCGCTGATGGCGGTGAAGCCGGCGAGGTCGATGAACATGCTGGTGATCTCGCGCTGCTGGCCGGACATCGAGAGGGCGCCGGGGTTCTCGACGAGGTAATCGACGAGCTGCCCCGAGACGCGGGCCTTGAACTGGCGCTCGATGCGACGGCGCTCGCGCTGCGAGAGGCCCGCCTCGAGCGCGGTGCAGCCGAAGAAGGAGGCGACGAGCGCCAGGAGCGGGGTGACGAGCGGCGCCATGAGACCGACGCCGGGTGGCGCGCCGCCCGCGGGCCACCAGTTGAAAAGCCCGACGCCGGCGCCGCCGAGATACACCAGCGCCGCGCCGCCGGCGAGCGTCGCCGATGCGCCCGGGGCGCGCCAGGCGACCGACGCGGCGCCGAGCAGGCCGAGAACGCACGCCAGCGCGGGCGCGAGCCAGATGGGCGCGGGGATCGCGGCTCGCCCGGTGAGGGCCATGTCCGCGGTGACGGCGTGGACGATGACACCGGGCGTGCGCGAGCCGAGGGGGGTCATCACGAAGTCGGCGAGGGCGCCGGTGCTGCTCCAGCCGACGAAGACGAGGCGGTCCGCGAGCAGCGAACGCAGCGTGGCCTCGGCGTCGGCGAGGCGGCCGGGGCCGAGGCGGACCTCTTCTTCGAGCAGCGCCTGCTGCGTGAAGGCCTCGAGCGTGGCGCTCTCCTGGTCGTCGAGCGTCGCGCCCTCCGCGAGCAGTTCCTTCAGTTCGCGGATGCGGTCGCGTCCCTGGTCGAGTGCATCGGCGATCTCGCGCTCCCCCACCGGCGCGCCGGGCTCGAGTCCCAGCGCGAGGCGCGTGGCGGCGTCGAGGCGGCGCCGGTTGCCATCGAGCAGCGTGCGCTGGCGCGCGAGATCGATCAGCGCGCCGATCGAGACGTGCCCGAAGCCGGTGTGCTGGTCGTTCGAGCGGCGCAGCGCGTTGAGCCACCCGCCCTCCGACGTCGGGTAGTCGAGCATCAGCATGCCCGAGCGCATGCGGCTCAGACGCGTGGCGCCGATGGTCACCGAGTCGGCGTCCGCGCGGATGTCTTCGGGGGGGACGCCGAGGTAGCGGGCGGCCGCGGCGAGGCCGAACTGCACCGCTTCGCCCGTGGGCGCATCGCGCAGCGCGGCGACCTCACGCACGCCGCCGTCGGGGTCGGCGACGAAATCGACGAAGCCGGCCCCGCCGCGGGCGCTGGCTGCGCGGGTGAAGAGGGCGATGGGGGCGCGGTCGTCTGGGTCGGGGCGGGCGGGCTGAGCGTCGGGCGCGGGGGCGCGGAGCGCGGGTCGCAGCGCGCGCCAGGAGCGGGCCTGGTCCCACGCGCGCTGCATGGTTGGCAG
>CAYVSR010000019.1:0-1350 GCA_964453125.1 uncultured Phycisphaeraceae bacterium
CGATGGACCACGAGATGGAGGGCGGGCACCCGAAGATCGGCATGGAGTTCGCGCGCCTCCACGGCGAGAAGGAGCCGGTGCTCAACGCGATCGGCGGGCACCACGCGGACATCCCGGCGACGAGCTTCTACACGCCGATCGTGATGGCGGCGGACGCGATCAGCGGCGCCCGGCCGGGCGCGCGGCGCGAGTCGCTGGAGCGGTACATCCAGCGCCTCGAGCAGCTGCAGGACATCGCGCTGGCGCAGCCGGGCGTGACGGAGGCGCACGCGATCCAGGCGGGGCGCGAGGTGCGGGTGATGGTGGACGCGGGCAAGGTGCCCGACGACGAGGCGTGGCTGATCGCCAAGCGCATCGCGGACAAGGTGAGCGAGGAGATGACGTTCCCCGGGGAGATCCGGGTGACGGTGCTGCGCGAGACGCGCGCGGTGGAGTTCGCGCGATAGGGCGCAAGCGCATGCGCTGCGGGCGCTTGCGCACTACTCACTCAAAGCGCCATACGGGCGCTGGCCTGGGGGGGGGGGGGTTGGCCCCAATACCAAAACCCCCCCAATCGGGGGCGTTCACCCCCCCCCCCCCCCCCCCCCCGCATACGCTTGCACTGCATTCGTCGCTCGATTCGCGCGATGGAAGACCGTAGGGGAACGCCGGTGGCCGGGAACGAACGAGGCAATCACGAATTCGGCGGGCGCGCGGGGTTCTCGCTCGTCGAATTGATGGTCGCTGTCGGCGTGATCGCCGTGCTGGTGGCGATTTCATTGCCCGCCCTGCGTGGGGCGAGGGAGCGGACGCTCGACACGCAGGACCTCGCCAACATGCGGACGATCGTGCAGGACATGGCGGCGTGGTCGAACGATCACGCGGACGTGTTCCCGAACGGCGGCGGGATGACGGCGCCGTACCTGACCATCGTTCGCGCCGACGGCGAGATCATCGGCGTGTTCGATTACTACGAGCACGTCGGGGGCTGGATTCACGTGCTGCGGGCGCACTTTGGCGAATACTCGCCCGCGTGGGGCGCGGCGCGCGGGTATCCGGCGATGCCGTTCTATTCGAACGCGATGATTTCCGATCCTCGGCTGTGGGATGCGTGCCCGACAAGTCCCGACAGGCGGTGGCAGTTCGCGAGAACAGTCTCGACGAGCGAGACGGCGTACCCATCGGCGAAGGGGCTGCTTGTGACGGGCGGCTCGCTCAACGTGCAAGGGGACGAACAGGCGTATTCCATCGCGATGGTGGACGGCTCGGCGGCTCGGTTCGAGGTGGATGAGATTCTTCGCGGGGCGTACTGGGAATTCTGCGGGTCGCGCCTCGCGGCGACCACGCGCTTGACGATGTCGCGCTCGGAGA
>CAYVSR010000019.1:1360-14729 GCA_964453125.1 uncultured Phycisphaeraceae bacterium
GGTCGCGCCTCGCGGGCGCGACGCCGCCGGTGGTGCACACGGTGCGAGGCGTGCTCGGGAGAGACGTTCGGCATTAATTCTCGTGAATCAAGGAGACAAACGTGAAGAGTCGCAACGTACTGGCTGTAGTCGCAACGTTCACGGCGCTCATTCCCTCGGCTGCCGGGGACAACTGCTCGTGCTGGGGCGGAGGTTTCATCGTGGGCGCGACCGCGCCCTGCGGTGGGGCGGGGGGCACCGGCGAGGGCGATGGGTGTCAACCTGGGTACACACTCTGGTGTCGGACAGCGGCGCCCGGATGCTCGCCTATCTACATGGAGCAGTGCTGCCCCAACAACGCCACCTGGTACTTCGGATGCCGCAACGAGATCGCAACCGCTGCTTGTTGTTCGGGAGGTGCACCAGTGTGGGAGTGGAACGAGGAGTTCTTTCTGTGGTTGATCGATTGCTGAGGAACTCGCTCATGCAAAGCGCGCGGATAGCGTTCGCTCTTTCCGTCCTGGTCGCGTGCGTGTCGGGCCTGTGGCTTGACTCTCCACGGCCGGACACGGCGGAGCCGCATGGCGATCTCGTGCGTGTCCGTCGGGCGCACGCCGATGCGCCAAAGACGCCGGTCTCCGACGCGGTCCGGGAGCGGACGCGCGCCATGCTCGAAGCCCAGGACCTGCCCGATGCGGCGGGGCTGATCGAGGCCGTAGGAGTCATCGCGCAGGCCACTGCGGACGGGAACTGGAAGGGCATGCACGAGTTCGTCATCGCGCACGGGGGAGCGCTGAATGGGGTGCGCGTCGACCGGGCGAGGAGTTACATGCATTCGGCGCCGCCGGAGCATCGGAAGCCCGGGCTGGAGGCGATGACGGACCAGGAGATCGTCGAACTCTTCAACAAGCCAGTCACGGCGCTCAAGTCGGTTGATCTCAAGGCGTGCGCCGTGATGCGGGTGGGGCGCAAGCAGGCGGTGAGCGCGGGGGACCTGCTCATGGCGCCGCCGGCGACGGGGTCACCGAACCGGCGCCGGTTCGCGGGAGAGCGGCAGTTGTGGTTCCCGCACCTGCACACCCCGCCGGACATTGATGTGGACGCGAGCCCGGACGGGGAGGCAGTGATCGTCGAGTTGCCGGGCCAGGCTCGCTCGGGGCCCACGCTGATCGTGGTGGCGTTCGCGCACTTCGAGACATGCGGGTGGCTGCCCGTCGCGACGCTGGTGATGGGAGAGTTGCACCGGCCGCCGCTCTGAAGTGGTTGGCGGGAGCGTCGCGCGGCATTCCGGATGTTCGGATTCCGGATGCCTGGGTAGCGACCGCGGAGACGCGGCGGTGCGGGGCATTATCGCGCCGGGGCATGGGGCCGGGGAAACTCTTTCGTGAGGGCGCTGGAGGCGCTTGACTCGTGGGTTAGACTCTGGCGCACGACGGCCCAAGGCGCGCCCGGCGTGCGGACAAAGGGATGCGCGAAGAGACCCGGAACCAGGACGAGGTTGTGTCTGCGCCCATCGGCGCCTGCGGTGCGCGCGTGCCTTTCGGGCGAGCGCGACTGATGGGGCTCGCGGCGGGCGTGGCGACGTGCGGCGTCGCGGCTGCGCGGCCGCCGAATCTGGGCCTGATCGGCTACAACGAACTGGTGGCGCGGGTGGGCGCGGAGAGCGTGCCGACCGGCGCCGGGGTGGGAGTCGCGCAGATCGAGGCGACGTCGATTGCGGGTCAGAACGCGTACGTGCCGGACGCGTCGTTCACGCCGTTCGCGGGCGTCGTGTTCACGGAGCACACGCTGCCCTGGGCGGTGTCGGCGCACGCGACGAACGTGGGGCAGCACATCTACGGCGTTGGCTCGCCCGCGCCGGGGGTTGTGGACGTGCACTGCTGGCTGGCGGACGACTGGCTGACGGACGGCGGGCTGCACGTGAACGGCGGTTCGGGCATGCCGCCGGAGGCGCCGCCGCAGGGCGTGCGGGTGATCAACAACTCGTGGGTGGGGACGTTCGGGAGCGCATCGCTGGACAACGAGGCGATGCGCCGGGCGGACGCGCTGGTGGAGAGCGAGAGCGTGCTGCTGGTGTCGGCGATCGGGACGGGCTCGAACCTGATGCTCGGCAACGGCTACAACGGGCTGACGGTCTCGACGGCGACGCAGAACCCGGTGGGGTATCTCTCGCCGGCGACGCTGGACGGCCCGGGCAGGACAAAGCCGGACATCGTGGCGCCGGTGTCGTCGCGCAGCGCGGCCGCGGGGATTGTGTCGGGCGTGGCGGCGGCGTTGTTCGAGACGGCCCAGGGGCTTTCGGACGGCGCCGAAGCGGACCGGCCCGAGACGCTCAAGGCGTGCCTGATGGCGGGCGCGGCGCGCGGGGCGGCGTGGTCGAACGGGGCGCCGACGAGCGGGGAGAGCCGCGGCGTCGCGACGCGCCCGCTCGACCCAACGCAGGGCGCGGGAACGGTGAACATCGATCGGGCGCACCTGATACTCACGGGCGGTCGGCGCGAGGGGACGTCGAGCCCGACGGGGCAGACGCCTCTGCCTCGCGCGGCGTGGGACTCGTCGGCGCTGACGAGCGGGGCAAGCCGGTTCTATCGGTTCAAGACCACGGGCGAGGCGGCCGAGGTGTCGGTGATCGCGGTGTGGGAGCGGCGGGTCGCCGGGAATTTCGGGTCGTTCACAAGCGCGAACTTCGAGTTGGAGCTGTGGCGCCTGAACGCGTCGGGCACGCCGCAGTCGATGGTGGGCGGTGCGGGCAAGGGCGTGTTCGAAGGCGGCAACGTCGCGAGCCGCTCGGCGGCGGACAACGTGGAGCACGTGCGGGTGACGGGGCTCGCGCCGGGGGACTATGCGCTGGAGGTTCGCCGCGCGGACACGCTGGGCGGATCGGCGTGGGAGTTCACCGTCGCGTGGCTGTGGCCGGAGCAGATCTGCCCGGGCGATGCGAACGGGGACAACCTCGTGAACTTCATGGACCTGAACATCGTGCTGAGCCACTACGGGCAGACGGGGACGCCGGGCTCGCTGCCGGGGGACGTGGACGGCAACGGGATCGTGAACTTTCTCGACCTGAACATCGTGCTGTCGTTCTTCGCGCGGGCGTGCTGAGTCGGATCTTCAACGCAGAGGGCGCAGCGCGCGCAGAGGGGCTGTTGTCCGAACGCCGTTGAGCCCACGGAGCCGCAAGGGCCTGCTCCCGCGCGCCGCGCTGCGTTCTGCGCGTCCTCAGCGTTGAAGGAAGCTGAACCCGCTAGGCCAGCCCGGCGATGACGCGCTCGGTCTCGTCGAGCAGGGCGTCGGCGCGGGCGCGGTCGGGGGCCTCGGCGATCAGGCGCATGATGGGCTCGGTGTTGCTGGCGCGCACGTGGACCCACGTGCTCGCGGGGCCCTGGCCGAGGTCGATGCGCACGCCGTCCTGCCGGTCGATGCGGGCGCCGGCGACGGCCGAGAAGTGGGCGGCGAGGGCGTCGGCGGCGCGGGCGGCGAGGCCCTCGCGCACGGGGGCCTTGCGCTTCTCGATGACGTATGCCGGCGCGGCTGCGACGAGTTGCGAGAGCGTCTTGCGCTCGCGGGTCATGAGGGCGAGCGTCAAAGCGATGGCGGCGATCGAGTCGCGGATCCAGACAACTTCGGGCCAGATCACGCCCCCGTTGCCCTCGCCGCCGAGCGGCGAGCGCTCGCGGCGCATGGCGTCCACGACGTTCGCCTCGCCGACGGCGCTGCGCGCCACGCGCCCGCCCACGGCGGCGGCGGCGTCGTCGAGCATGCGGCTGGTGGAGAGGTTGGTGGCGAAGACCGGGGCCTGCCCGGCGCTCCCCCCCACCGCCATCGCGGCGAAGACGAGCGTGTATTCCTCGCCGATGTAGTCGGCTCGTTCGTCGAGGATGGCGAGACGGTCGGCGTCGGGGTCCTGGGCGAAGCCGGCGTCGGCGCGCAGGGCGCGGACCTGCTCGCACAGGTCGCGCAGGTTCTCGCGCGTGGGCTCGGGCTGGTGCGGGAAGACGCCCGATGTGTCGGCGTAGAGGTGTGTGAGGCGGCATCCGAGCGCGTTGCAGATCAGGCGGGCGGCCTCGGCGCCGCTGGCGTTGACGGAGTCGACGGCGACGTGGAAGCGCCGGGCGCGAATGTCGTCGAGGGGCACGAGGCGGGCGACGGCGCCGAGGACGCGATCGACGTGGATCTTCGCGCCATCGGCGCGAGTGTCGAGGCGGCCGGCGACGACCGCGGACGCGGGGGGCGCGGCGGCGCGGAAGCGATCGATGATGCGCTGCGCTTCGGCGGCGTTGGGGGCGTGGGCGCCGAGGGGCGCGGGGCCGGTGACGAGGCATTTGAGGCCGTTCCACTCGCCGGGGTTGTGGCTGGCGGTGAGGACCATGCCGGCGTGGGCGCCGAGGTGGTCGGTCATGACGCCGACGGTGGGCGTGGCGGCGACGCCGAGGTCGGTGACGTTGCAACCCGCGCGGCGCAGGCCGTCGATGGCGCCGGCGCACAGGGCGTGGGCGCCGGCGCGCCCATCGCGACCGAAGACAACGGAGGGGGTGTGCGCGCCGCGCTCGTCGCGAAGGAACGCGGCGAAGGCGCCGGCGAAGCGCGACGCGACGTCGGGCGTGAGGGACCTGCCCGTGACGCCGCGGCAGCCGCTGACGGAAAGCATGAGTGGCGCGCCGGCCTGTTCGGACATGGCGCAGAGGGTAGCGGCCCGGGCGCGTCAGGCGGCAAGGGCGAGGCGGCGCTCGGGGTCCGGGGCGTCGGCGGCGGCGAGGACGCGGACGTCGTCGGGCTCGATGGCGGAGAGATCGAGCGCGGGCGGGGCGCGCTCGGAGTCGACGAGGCGGCGCACGACAGGGCGGGCCGGGGCGTCCGGGTTGGCGCCGACGACCACGGCGCGGTGGCCGGTGGAGAGACGGACGAACGAGCCGACGGGGAAGAGGCCGGCGCTCTCGACGAGGGCGCGGGCGCAGTCGCGGTCGAGGCGGCCGGCGCCGGCCAGGCGAACGACCTCGGCCATGGCGTCGTGCGGGCGCTTGGAGGCGAGGCGGTAGGGCCGGAAGGCGGTGGCGGCGGCAAAGGTATCGGCTACGGCGGCGACCTTGGCGAGATCGCTGATGGCACGTGCGCGGGCGCGGGTGGGGTAGCCCGAGCCGTCCTCGCGCTCGTGGTGCTGGTAGACGGCGCGGACGACGCGTTCATCGACGCCGCCGATGCGCGCGAGGAGCGCGGCGGAGAGTGCTGGGTGTCGTCGCACGCGGTTGAGTTCGACCTCGTCGAGGCGCTTGTCGGCGATGCGGAGGGAGAGCGGGAGCGCGGCCATGCCGGCGTCGCAGAAGAGACCGGTGATGGCGGCGAGGCGCGTGTCGGCCTCATTGAAGCCGAGGCGGCCGGCGATGGCGACGCAGAGGGCGCCGGTGGCGAAGGCGTGCTCGGCGAGGTACTCGACGCGCCGCTCGCCAAGGAGGGCGAGACGTGTGAAGCGGTCGGGGAAGGCGCGGAGCAGGGCGATGAGGTCGGTGGCGATCGACTGAGCGTCGGCGAGATCGGTGAGGGCGCCGTCGGCGAGGGCGTCGAGCGAGGCGCGGAGGGTCGGGAGGCGCTCGTCGCGGAATCGGGCGAGATCGTCGTCGTCGGGCCAGCGCGGCGCGGCGGCGCGGTCGAGGGTGCGCGGCGTGAGCACGGGCTCGGCGGCGCGCTCGACGCGCAGCGGGAGTTCGCCCCAGCGGGCGCTGCGCTCGGCGATGATGGCGTCGGCCTGGGGCGCGGAGAGGCGGCGCGAGGGCTTGTCTTCGATGATCTCGCCGACGACGGTGCGGTCGGTCTCGGCGCGGTCGGGTCGGGCGGCGACGACGGCGTAGAAGAGGACGTCGCCGGAGTAGCCGCGGAGCGTGGCGCACAGGCCGGGCGTGAGGAGCGTGCCCCTGGGGAGGAGCTTGGCGCCGTCGCGTGAGAAGACGGAGCGGGAGAGCCGGTCGCCGGGGCGGAGGGCGCGCACGTTGACCGGGGTCATGAGTGAGGAGGCCATGCCACCTTGCATCGACCGAACGGGGGCGGGCGTTGACGGGGAGCGGCTCGGCGGCGCGCGTTCCTATACTCGCCGGTCCGATGCACGAGGTCACGGTGGAGAGCGAGTTTTGCGCGGCGCACGCGATCGTCATCCGGGGCGAGCGGGAGGCGACGCACGGTCACAACTTCCGGGTGCGGGCGACGGTGGGTGGCCCCGCGCTGGACGAGGACGGGCTGGTGTGCGACTTCCACGCCCTCGAGGCGGCGGTGGGTCGGATAATCGAGCCGTTTCGGAACCGGGACCTGAATACGACCCCCCCGTTCGACCGAATAAACCCCACGGCGGAGCGGATCGCGGCGCACATCGGCGGGCGCCTGTCGGACGCCGCACCGGCGCTGGGCGCGGGCGTGCGCGTGCTGTGGGTCTCCGTCACGGAGGCGCCCGGGTGCGTGGCGACGCACCGGCCGGAGCGCGAGGGCAACACCTGAGATGACCCCGGTGACAACCCAGCCCGCGAACGCACCGAACCCGCCGACGGGCGAAGGGCTCGCCGCGCAGGCCACGGCGGCTGCCGCGGCAGCGCTGTCGCGCGAGGCGGCGGGCGCACCGGAGAGCGAGGTGGCCCCGGTCGCGCCGGCGCAGCGCCTGCTGAACCGGGACCTCTCGTGGCTGGAGTTCAACCGGCGGGTGCTTCGGTTGGCGACGGACGAGCGCACGCCGCTGCTGGTGCGGGTGAAGTTCCTGGCGATCTTCACGTCGAACCTCGACGAGTTCTTCATGAAGCGGATGGGTCCGCTGAAGCGGGACCTGGCGGCGGGCGCGTCGCCGTTCCCGAAGGCCTCGGGAGGCATGACGCCGGCGGAGCACCTGGCGGCGGTGCGTCGCGCGGTGGTGGAGTTGCAGACCGAGCAGGCGCGGTGCTTCGAGATGGAGATCATGCCTGCGCTGACGGCGCGGGGCGTGCAGATCGTCGATTACTCGACGCTGACGGCGGCGGAGCAGCAGCGGGTGGAGAAGTGGTACCGGGCGTCGGTGTTCCCGATCCTGACGCCGCTGGCGGTGGACCCGGGGCACCGTTTTCCGTTCATCTCGAATCTGTCGGAGTCGCTGGGCGTGGTGCTGTCGCACCCGGACAGGCCGGAAGAGCGGCTGTTCGCGCGGGTGAAGGTGCCGGAGACGCGTCCGCGCTGGGTGCGGGTGGACGAGCCGGGCGCGGGGCTGGAGCCGCCGCGGGGCGGGAAGGCGCTGCGCCTGGTCAACATCGAGGACGTGATCCGGCACAACCTGGACGACCTGTTCCCGGGGATGACGATCAACTCGATCATGCCGTTCCGAGTGACGCGGAACGGGGAGATCGCGCAGCAGGACGAGGACTCGGACGACCTGCTCGAGACCGTGGAAGAGGCGCTCAAGGCGCGCCGGTTCGCGGCGACGGTGCGCCTCGAGGTCGGGCCGCGCCCGCCCAAGCGCCTGCTGGACTTCGTGGTGGACGAGCTGGAGCTGGACCCGGAGGACGTGTTCGAGCGTCGCGGGCCGCTGGAGTACGCGGACCTGTTCGACATCGCGTCGCTGCAGATCCCGGAACTGACGAACCCGAAGTGGGCGCCGCTGCCCCCGCCGCGCCTGATCGACGACGAGGCGGACATCTTCCAGGTGATTCGGCGGGGCGACCTGCTGGTGCACCACCCGTACGAGTCGTTCGCGGCGAGTGTGGAGCGGTTCATCCGTGCGGCGGCGCGGGACCCGAAGGTGGTGGCGATCAAGCAGACGATCTATCGCACGAGCGCGGACTCGCCGTTCGTGCTGGAATTGGCGCGGGCGGCGGAGGGCGGGAAGCAGGTGGCGTGCCTGGTGGAGCTGCGTGCGCGGTTCGAGGAGATGGCGAACGTGAGCCGCGCGCAGCAGCTGGAGAAGGCGGGCGTGCACGTGGCGTACGGGGTGGTGGGGCTGAAGACGCACGCGAAGATCGCGCTGGTGGTTCGCCGGGAGGCGGACGCGCCGGGCGGGCTGCGGACGTACGGGCACATCGGGACGGGAAACTACAACTCGCAGACGGCGATGCTGTACACGGACCTTGGGCTGCTGACGTGCGACCCGAAGATCACGGGGGACATCGTCGAGCTGTTCAACTATCTGACGGGGCGCTCGCGCAAGCGCGACTACGAGCGGCTGCTGGTGGCGCCGGTGGCGATGCGCTCGCAGTTCGTGGAGAAGATCGACCGGGAGATCGCCGTCGCGAAGGCGGGTGGGAAGGGGCGGATCGTCGCCAAGATGAACGCGTTCGAGGACGCGGCGATGGCGGAGAAGCTGTACGAGGCGAGCAACGCGGGCGTGCAGGTGGACCTGCTGGTCCGCGGCTTCTGCTGCCTGCGCCCGGGCGTTCCGGGCATGTCGGAGAACATCCGGGTGACGTCCACGATCGGGCGGTTCCTCGAGCACTCGCGGATCTTCCACTTCGGCGCGGGCGCGCCGGACCCGCTCGACGGCGAGTGGCACATCGGCAGCGCGGACTGGATGCACCGCAACCTGGACTACCGCGTGGAGGCGATCACGCCGATCCGCGACAGGGCGGCGCGGAAGCGGCTGCTGGACATCGTGTCGGCGCTGCTGGCCGACCGGCGCGACGCGTGGCGGATGAACGCGGACGGGACGTACACGCAGTTGACGCCCCCGAGCGATGCGCCGGCGGACTCGCCCGCGGCGATCGGGGCGTTCGCGTGGTTCATGCGTCACGCGCTGGCGGAGCAGACGGCCGCCGTGACGGAGATCTGAGCGGTCCGCGCCCCCGCTCCGGGGTGTCCGCGCGGCCGGGGCGCAGGGCTTTCTGGGTGGTTTTTCGCGGGCCGGGCTTGCGGCGGTCGAACTGCGTGCGAGGATGGGCGCACGGGCGAACCGCCCCCGAGGAGTGATCATGCGCGCATCCGTGCTCGGCGTTGTCGTTCTGTCCGCACTGTCCGGCGTCGCGATGGCGGCGTGGCCGAGCAACCCGAACACCAACGTGCCGATCGCGCCCAAGCCGAACGACCAGGCGGTCGTGAAGATCGCGCCGGCGAGCGACGGGGGCTGCTGGCTCTCGTGGTTCGACAACTCCGCGGGCGGGTACCAGGTCTTCGTGCAGAAACTGGACTTCACCGGCACGGCGGTGTTCAACTTCAACGGGCTGCAGGTGAGCGCCAACCCGCAGAGCACCTCGCTGGTCGACTGGGACCTCGGCTCGGACGGCGCGGGCGGCGCGGTGACCGCGTTCACGGACATCCGTGACGGCGGCGACCTCGACGTGTTCGCGTACCGCGTCGGCTCCGACGGCTCGGCGATGTGGGGCGCGAACGGGGTGCAGATCTCCTCCAACATCAACTTCGACGCGGACCCTCGCGTCACGCGCCTGGCCAGCGGCGAGTTTGCGGTGGTCTACTCGCGGCTCGTGCAGGCCGGCGGGGCGACGCCGGGGCTGGTGTTGCAGCGCCTCGACGGGACGGGCGCCAAGCAACTGGGGGCGGACGGCGTGGTGATCGCCGGCGACGGCGTCGAGGCGCCGGGATTCTGCGAGATGATCGCCACGAGCGACGGCGGACTGATCGTCGTGTGGATCCGCGACACGCGGACGTTCTTGAGCCCGCGCCATGTGCGCTGCCAGAAGTTCGACGCGAACGGGGTCGCGCAGTGGAACGGGGGCTTGCCCATCCTGCTGTCGGCGTCGACGAGCGTGCCGATCTCGCACAAGCCTCGGATCGTGAGCGACGGGGCGGGCGGCGCGGTGTTCGCGTGGCACACGTCGGGTCTGCAGGCGTTCGTGCAGCGCGTCAACAGCGCGGGCGCGGTTGTGTGGGCCGGGTCTCCGGGGGGCGTACAGGTCGCGGTGAACGGCACGAACCTCTCGATGGACCCGGCGATCGTGCACATCCCCTCGACCGACAACGTCAGCGTGTACTTCCGCGTGACGAACTCCGGGCAGACGATGTCGGGGCTGGGTTTCCAAGTCCTCGACGCGACGGGCGCGAGGACGCTGACGGACGCGGGCACGGCGCTGGTGGCGCTGAACACGGGCGCGGTCGCGGCGCCGCGCGCGGGCAGGGCCACGCCCATCGATTCGGTGGCGGTCTATTCAACGACGGCGCTGGGCAGCCAGGACGCGACGGTGTGGGCGGTGCGCACGAGCGAGGCGGGGCTGCCATTGTTCCCGGGGACACGTGTGCGGCTCAGCCCGACGACGGGGCCGCGCTTCCGGCTGGGGCTTACGGTCGCGGCGAATGGCGTGGGGCGGGTGTGCTGGGAGGGCGACACGCGCCTGGGCACCGGGCCGGACATCTTCGCGCAGAACATCAACCCGACGGGGACGCTGGGCGCGTGCCCGGGCGACGGGAACTTCGACGGCGCGGTGAACTTCGCGGACCTCAACAACGTGCTGTCGCAGTTCGGGCAGTCGGGGCAGTTCCTGAGCGGCGACGTGAACGGGGACGGGGCCGTGAACTTCGCGGACCTGAACCTTGTGCTGAGCAGCTTTGGGGTGGTGTGCGTGTGAAGCGCCGGGGCGAGCTCGCTGGGAGTTTCAGGCGCGCTGCGCGAGGCAGCGGTCGATGCGGTTCAGCACGCTCGCTTTGCCCAGGATCGCCAGTGTCGCGTCGATCGGCGGGCTCACGGTCGAGCCGGTGAGCGCGACGCGGAGGGGCTGGGCGATCTTGCCCATGTTCAGCGAGCGAGCGGCGGCGAACGCCTCCACGAGGGCGTGGGCGGCGGGCGGGTCGAAGTTGTCGGGCAGCGCTGCGAACTCGGCGCGGAAGGCGCGGAGGATCTCGAGGCCCTCGGCGTTGTTCGCGCTCAGGTTCTTCTCGACGGCCTTCGCGTCGTAGACCACCGCGTCGTCGGGGGTGAAGACGAAGGCGGACTGGTCGGCGGCCTCGCGCAGGGTCTTGCTGCGCGGGCGCACGGCGGCTGCGAGGAGTTCGAAGCGGTGATGGCCCAGCGCGAGGATGGCGGCGCCGCGGTCGGCGCCGGAGGTCTGGCACCAGGCGCGCCAGCGCATGGAGAACTCGGCGTCGCTCATGGCGGCGATGGCGTCGTTGTTGAACGCGAGGAGTTTCTTGCGGTCAAACTTGGCGTTGCTCTTGCCGATGCGCGCCAGGTCGATGTGCTTGACGAGGAAGGCGGTGTCGAACTTCTCGATGTTCTCGCCGGCCTCGGGCGGGGGCGACCAGCCGAGCAGGGCGATGAAGTTGGTGATGACCTCGGGCAGGTAGCCGGCGCGCCGGAAGTCGTCCACGCTGACTTCGGGCAGCGTCAGGCCCAGCTCGTGGGCGAGGCGCTCGAGGGCGTCGGTCTCCAGTTGCTTGGCGGTGTCCTTGAGCCACGTCGCAAACGTCGCGTCCTCGAGGCCGGGCGAGTTGCGGAGGCGCTCGGGGGGCGAGGCGAGGGCTTTCTCCTTGACGGCCTTGCGCGCGGTCTGGTCGCGCTCGCGCTTGGACATCTTCGTGCCGCCCTCGTTGAAGATGAGGGGCATGTGGGCGTAGACGGGGGTGCGGAAGCCGAGAGCCTTCTGGAGGGCGACGTGCTTGGGCGTGTTGTAGAGGTGCTCCTGCCCGCGGAGCACGTGGGTGACGCCCATGGTCTCGTCGTCGATCACGACGCCGAAGTGGTACGTCGGGAATCCGTCGGCCTTGCGCAGGACGAAGTCGTCCACCTCGAGCGGGCCGACCCTCACCTCGCCCAGCACGACATCGTGCACGATGACGTCTTCATCGGGCATGCGGAAGCGGACGACGTGCGCCTCGCCCGCCTTGACGCGCGCGTCGCGCTCGGCCTTCGGAACAGCGAGCCCCGCGCGGTCGTAGCGGTACTGCGTCTTGGCGGCGATCGCGGCCTTGCGCTTGGCGTCGAGTTCGGCGGGCGTCTCGAACGCGGCGTACGCCAGCTCGCGGCTGAGCATGTCGTCGAGATACTTGTTGTAGATCCCCAGGCGCTGCGACTGGAAGAATGGGCCGACGTGGAAGGGGTCGGCGCCGATGGGCTCGTGACGAGCCCCGAGCGCGAGCGAGTGGGTTCCTCCACCAGACCCGTCGCTTGCGCTCCGGGCTCGTTCGATCGTGTCGCGACCGAGGATCGGCGCCGCGCCGGGGATGCGGGCCTCGGGGGGCAGGACGGGGCCCTGGTCCCAGTCGATGCCGAGCCAGGCGAGGTCGGCGAGGATGCCGCGCGCGCTGGCCTCGCTGCTGCGCGCCTGGTCGGTGTCCTCGACGCGGAGCATGAAGTGGCCGCCGACCTTGCGCGCGAAGGCCCAGCAGAAGAGAGCGGTGCGGGCGCCGCCGATGTGGAGGTGGCCGGTGGGCGAGGGCGCGAAGCGGGTGACGACGAGGCCGGAGGGCCTTGGGGTGTGCGGTGATCCTGCGGGCATGGGGGGTAGAGGGTAGCAGGACCGGCGCGGGCGCCCGGCGCGTCGTTCCCGACCACGGCTCCTGATCAGGCAGCGCGTGCCTGTCAGCCCCTCACGACGCAGCTCGAAAATGGGGCTCCGCGGCGAGCGCCGCGAAGACCCTGCTTCCCTGCAGAGCATGGGATCGGCGGTGGGCGCGCGAGTGCGTGAGAAATTGGGACGAATCGCGATTTGGTACGTTCCGCCCATGCCACTCATCGTCACCGGCACCATCGGGATCGACACCGTGCACACCGCCACAGGCTCGGCGGAAGCCGTGCTGGGCGGGTCGTGCACCTACTTCGCGGCGGCGGCGTCGTTCTTCACGCCGGTGCGCATCGTGGCGGCGGTCGGCGGCGATTGGCCCCCCGCGCACCGGGCGGCGCTGGAGCGCTTCCCGAACGTCTCGCTCGAGGGGCTCGAGCTGCGGAAGGACTCGGAAACGTTCGCGTGGGGCGGCAAGTATCACGAGGACATGAACGTGCGCGAGACGCTGTACACGAGGCTGGGCGTGCTGACGGAAGCGCCGCCGAAGCCGCCCGAGTCGTACAGGGACTCGCAGTACGTGTTCCTGGCAAACTCGCACCCGGTGGTGCAGCGCGACCTGCTGGGGCACTTCCCCGGGGCGCGCCTGGTGGTGGCGGACACGATGGACCTGTGGATCGACTCGGCGAACGCGGACCTCAAGAGCCTGCTAAAACTGGTGGACGGGTTGGTGCTCAACGACCAGGAGGCGCGCCAACTGACGGGCAAGCGGAACAACATCAGCGCCGGGCGGGCGATCCTGGAGATGGGGCCATCGTTCGCCGTGATCAAGAAGGGCGAGCACGGCTGCCTGCTGGTGCACCGCGACGGTCTGGCGGCGCTGCCGGCGTATCCGGCCGAGACCGTGGTGGACCCGACGGGCGCGGGCGATTCGTTCGCGGGCGGGATGATGGGGGAGATCGCGAAGAAGGGCATCGAGGCACCGAGGCATCAAGGCATCGAGGGCAAGC
>CAYVSR010000020.1:0-5070 GCA_964453125.1 uncultured Phycisphaeraceae bacterium
GGCGTCTGGGGGGAATCGGTCCATCCAGAGGAACTCGGGGCCTTCCGAGGCATACTTGCGTTTGGTTTGCTTTACCAGTTCCCCAAGGCCACCGGTGTCGGGTGGCCACTTGGCGGTTGGGTACGCCTGTAGCGTCAGGTCGCACTGCGTGAGGGCAACGAAAAGATCCGGCCGGATGGAGGCGGCCTGACTGGAGAACCAATGCCGCAACAACCTGGTGATAGGGCCGGACGCCTCCAGGTTTCCAGCCCTTGCCGCCAAGCACAAGACGTTGATCTCTCGTCGTTCTGAAAGTGTCGCGAAAACGCGAGACAGCTTTCCTCGGCGCAAGATCTCCATCGCACTCTTGAGGGCATCGGCCCGATCCGTCGGAGTGGCGTTACCGGAGCGCGGGTCTGCCCGAGCCCCTGGGAAGTCCAACACATCGGCTTGGTCGAGGAGCATGTACGGATCGTTGGCGTCGCGGGTCACGGGAAGTACAAGCTCGAGCACGATGGCCGAGAGTTCCGGGCGAGTGATCTCGATTCTCGACACTCCGTCAGCGGCTTGCGCCCACACTGCGATGGACGCCTTGTCCATGAGTAGGTCATCGAGCAGTGACACGTCCGTCAACGGCCGTTGACCCTGGTGCTTGATCACTGCTGCCACCGGGATCTCCACGGCAGCCGCGCCGCTGAAGGCGATGAGCTTCGCCTCTAGCCGCTGATAAACCTCGTCGAGAACTGGGTTTCGGCCGACTCCCCACAGCATCCCGACGAGCGTCGTCCATTGCGCGCCCATGGGGGAACGCCGAGACTTGATCAGTTCGTCAATTAGCAGAGGAAAGCCAACGTCGGCGAGGGCGGTGACATACGGGTCGGATTCATGTCGGGCAAGGACGTATCGGTACGCGGCCTCGAGGTCGATGAGTCGCTCTGGAGAGCCGACAGGGGCAGGCGTCGACCGTACCTGGTCGACGGCCGCGGTGAGCCGATCGACAAGGTCTCCGGAACGGGGGTCGCTTGGTACCGCCGAGAGGTACCCAATGCAGAGAGAGGTTATCAGATCCTCGTGGTTCATCAGCCGCGCCACGAACATTCCGGGCTTCCGAGGAACGTCCGCTGGATGCCGCGTAAAGCGGCAGACCAGCGCGGTGGACTCACCGCCGGTTTGCGCATTGATCCACTCGATAAAACGCAGGCCTCCGAACGCTCTCGTTTCCTCGGTCCACGGTTGCACATCAGCACCGGAAACAGGCGATGGGTCCTGCACAACGATGCCGGCGGGACTTCCGGTGAACCGCGAGATCAAAAAGCTCTTCCCGACCTGACTCTCTCCGAAGACACCAACTGTTGGAGGTCGTGAAGCAGCCTCGCGGAGAATCGCACACTTGCGCGTGCGCCTTCGCAGGCTTGCGGGATCGACGGCAATTGCCTCTTCGGCAACCCCTCGCCACTCTTCCGCCCGGTGGTGCAGGTCGAGCAGCGTCGCGGCTCTAGCGCGAGCAGCTTGGGCGGGCCGGTCAGCATCGGTCATTGGCCTATCCTCCATCACTTCCACACCTTCCACACCAATACGGCTGCAAGGCTAACGAGCAGGAGCGCAACAGTCCAGAGAAGGACCACGAGCAGCGATGGCAACCTGCGGCGTGATAGCGCCGGCTTCTCGGGCAGCAACGTCGCGGGTGGGACCAGCTCCGAAGCGGGTCCGGATTGTGATCCGTGAGACTGCTTGCGAGCGCCAGGACGCTCATGGCCGCCTCGGAAACCCGAATTGGCCTGCGAGCTGGTTGGAAGTCGCGTATACCCGAGGTCCAACGGTGGCAGGTCGATCGGCACTTCCCTGAACTGGCTCGTGCGGGTTGCCGCCGAAAGTGTCCGGTGCTTTCTGGTGAGGGTTTCGCGAAGCGTGTCAATATAGGGAGAACGTCCAGAGCGGAGGTCCGCGAGGAGTTGGGACAGTGGCACTCCGCTTTCCAATCCCCAATGCGTGAGCTGAAGACGGTCGGCTCGGATGTGAACCGCGTCCACCAAGTCAGGCCGAGGCAGGCGTACTCCCAGAAGAAGTCGTAACGAGAGCAGTGATGTTGCAAGCGAGACAGCCGCTTGCCTTTTCAGCGATTCGTCCAATTCAAAGAGCGCCTTATCGACGCGAGTCAGGGATGCGGCGAAGGCGTAAGTCTCTGCGTCGATGGCGGTTGCCGAGCCGGCGTCCTCATAAATATCGGATCCGAAGAGCAGGTATTCGACGGTTCGCGTACGTTCGCTCAGCCGAGCGGGTGCGAGCCACGGACCGATCGTCAAATGCAGCCACTCAGCCTCCTGCAGCATTAGGCGTTCACCCAGCAAGACCTGGGGACGGGCTCCCAAAGGTGCTGTCTGCACATCAAAATCAAAGCTCGTTGGAGAGAACGGGCTCAATCGTGAAACTCCACGCGCATGGTCTTGGTTCGAACCACGACGTTGCCTTTCGAGTCCTTGACCGCAAAGCGACCGGCGATGGGTGCTTGGGTGCAGCTGCAAAGCAGCCGCACTTTGCCTCCACCAACAGGTGAAGGCACGCTGACCCATTGAGGGTGGACTTGGTCGGGCAGTGTCGTGTCAGGCTCGAAGGAAACGGTGAGCTGGTTTTGCCATCGTGAGTCGCGGAGTTCTGCCGGCGTGTCTACCTCCATCCAGATGGTCGCGGCGCAACCGGCGATACGAATAGTTTGGCGTGAGACAGTGACGGTGGCGTCGGGCCCTCCGGTCTGGGCAAGGGAGACAGGCCGCTCGACCTCCGGGATGTGCGCGGGGCTGAGAACGGCCGCGAGCCACAAGGAGGATGGGGAGAGCGGGTCTGTCTTGGGGTACGCATCAACATCACAGAAGGCGATCCCGTACGACCTGATCTCTCCTGATTCCAGACGCATCGCCCGGATCTGCTCAAAGCGTTGGTCCGAAAGAGCCTGATTGGGGATTCGTAGCACTATGCCGAATCGCGCGCTGGTTGAGGCAGGGGCATCTTGCCCTGGGCTCTCGAAGCAGTTGTCGTCCTCGGTCGGCTCCAGGAACTTCAGACGGAGACCCGCGCCGCATACCTTCCATACGTCCTGGTACAACTCTCGCGGGCTGGCCACCCGCGGCTTGGCCGAGTCTGTCGAGTCTTCGGAAGGGGCATGAGGTGCGAAAGTGGATGAGGGCCGGTCCTGTAATGCTGGATCAGACGGTGGCGTAGTCGGACTCGGCTGTGGAATCGTTGACGGTGGTTTCAATTCGTGAACACTTCTGGCGGGATGATCATGGCCCTCTTGCTGAGAACTATTGTTCTCGAGCTGAGCGTCAACTTCTCGATTGCCGCTCTCTGGTTCCTGAGCAGGCGAGGGTTGAACCTCCGGTGCGGGTCGCGAGCTTGAGTCGGCCCATTGATTCGAGTTCGACGCGTCATTGGAGAGAGGGCTCGCAGAGTCGGTGGCCGAACGCTCCTGTGGGGGTTCTTCAACTGCTCCCGACCTTGTCGGCCTGCCACTGATGGGTCTGCCTCCCGCAAGGGCGGGAACATAGTCCCAGGTGCTGGAGGCACCACCTTGTCTGTTGGAGGTGGCTGGAGATCGGGGTGTCTGCACGGGACCCTTCAGTTCGCCCCCGCAGTACGGGCAATACTTGAACGATTCATCTGTACAGGGCGGCAGTTGTTGTCCACACGCCGGGCAGGTCCGGATTGCGAGGTCTGCCGACTCACCGGGTGGTTGAACAACCGGCGCTTCGGTCTCTGCTCGCGTCGGCGGAGCTTGCCGAGGTGTGCTTGGCGAAGGACCTCCCGTTCTCGAGTTAGGATGGTCCGACGTCGGACCTCCTGCCTTGGATGAATCTGGCCGAGTGTCTGTGCCAACGATGCGGTCCTTGTTGGTGGTGGCATGACCAACTGGTGGCTGAGATGAAGGGGTCGATGAGCAGCGCGAGATGAGCCAACTAAGAAGGACGAGCAACAAGACACCGAGCAACAGCAGCAACAGCCGTTTCAACCAAGAGCGCGGCCGTGCGTGCGCCTCGGGTACGTATTTCCCCTCGACCCATTCAGAGTTGATCCCACAGCGTGCGAAGCGCACGCGTGCTTCGTGTGGGGTACGGCCATCGATTTCGGGGATCTCAACAGAACCCGCGGCAGCCGGAGCGGAGGCTTGACGGATCCATTCTCCTCTCTTGTCTTTCAGCTCTATGTGCGCATCACAATCCTCGAGGTCTTCTGCCTGATGAGCTGTCCAGCTCACACGACCTTTGCGAGCGTTTGGTTCGGGTACGATTCGCACTGACTGAGGACGAGCGGGTGGCTGCGGTGAAAGAGTTCCAACGTCTGAGGGCCAAATCTCCGTCGGAGGATTCCGCGGTGGTGGTTGGGACAGCGCGGAAACTTGAACTGGTGCGGAAACCACTTCACCCGCACGCGTGAGAACCCGGACGCGAAACTGGGCCGGGGGGACGCTGTTCTTCGCCCCCAGGTCGTATCGCGTGACCCCGACAGAAGCGTGGCCGACCTCTTCCCACGGTTCGTTCGAGTCCGCGCGTTCGATCCACACTTCGCCGTAGTCCGGATGGGGCGTCCAGTTGAGCATCACGTGCTCTTGCCCGGCCACCATCTGTAAATCCAAACGGAGTTGCGGCGCGGGTGCGTGCTGGTGCCTCAAGAGCGCATCCTCAGCCCGAACTCCCCACCCTACTAGCCTGTACCGCGAGGCCTCGTCTCGATAGATCTTGGGGGCATCCAGCGCTTCCTCAATCGAATCTGCGGCCTTGGAAAACAGGTCGTGCACATGATGCACAAGTGCCTGGGGAAGGCGAACTCGCTGCGTCGCCGTAGTTGGTTCTGACCTTCCAAATAGCCTGGCGAGGGCCGCGTACTTGTCGGCCGGCTCCGACCCGCCGTTCTGGCGGTACCACGCCGTATACGAAAGCAGAGCAGCATTGTTGCGGGCCTCGTTGCAACATTGGCGAAGCGTATTGACGAACGTCTCACTTCCTGGAGAGCCATTGTCGAGCACGGCTCCGCCAGGCAGGTGCCATCGAATACGATCTCTTCCGCCAACTCGCAGGACGGGCTCTCCGACGGCAAGGT
>CAYVSR010000020.1:5080-14696 GCA_964453125.1 uncultured Phycisphaeraceae bacterium
GGCGAATATCGGGCTCAAGGAGCGGACGGCGTCGGCGGTGACAATCGGACGGTTGTCAGCCGTTCTCACGAGCACGCGCCCCGGCGGGACTTCCTCTTCGATGACGTGGTTGGATGACATGGCTTCACTCAGGCGTTACCGTTGCTCGACCGCCTCCTGATTCCATTCGCGCACCAGCACACGCCGTGCTTGTTCGTCCGGTGGGCCGGCGCGAATACCGAAGGTCATGGGCATCACCAGCGTGGGGACGGGGCCCGAGCCGTCGCATTCCTGCAAACCCGAATCAAAGGGACCAACAGTGTGGACGACCAATCGCCCTTCGAGGGAGAATCTACCCTCAAGGACGCCGACCAATTCGTTCGCCGCAGCCAAAAGGTCGTCGTGGCCAAGAGGGACCGATTTCCAACCCGGTCGCCATTCACCATAGAGCCCCTCGTAAAGCAATCTTGAGGCCAGCCGCACGATCTCGATAGACTCACTCGCTGGCCAGTACTGCAGGGTCTTCGCTCTCCACACTGAGGAGCCTTCGATGAGCGCGCTCAAAGAAAGGGTTCCTTGAAAGAGGCGATCGGCAGTTGGTGGTGCCCCGCTCACCCACGCGGCGAGGATGCGCAGTCCGAGGGAACGACATCCAAGAACCGCGTGCGTTTGCACGCGAGATGGCTGCGTCTTGGCCGTCGTGTCCCGGGGCGTCGGCCCGTTGGACAGCGTGGTGGGAACGTCGCTGGGTAGAGATTCCAATACGCGACGGATCAAGTGAGCCGCGTCGTACAGGTCTTGATCGGTGCCCTGCCGCCACCGTGCAAGAAATCGCTCGCACCAGCGGCGATGGTGACCGCTCGCGTCCTCGGACAGCAGTCGCCGCAAACGCTCTTCGGGCGATTGTGGGTCGAGCGTGCTATTGACGATGCTCATGATTCACTCTTAGGTCGTTGAAGCAACCGCTGTCGAGCCAATGATCGTGCTGGATAAGCGTCTGAAGCTGGCAGCGCACAGCCTTGCGTAAGACGTTGGGGTCCGTATAGCAAATCAGCTTCCCGTCGCGCAGGGCCTTCCACTCTCCCTCTACAGAAGCAATACGAAGATCGTCACCGGTCGAGGTAGCCCTTTCGAGTCGGACCAGGAGCGGCTCCTGCCGTTGCGGAGCGTCCTCCTGCAGCTGTTGAAGGGTTGGGTCGAGTGCGAGGCGGTAGACGGGTCGGGCCATCGCCGTTGCAGAATCTAAGCGCCGGGCTCCTACCAGCACCTCGGGACCCTGAAAGTCCACGCGTGCTTCGCGCTCATCCCCTTGGAACCAGACCTGGTGGGCACGGAGCTGCCATTCCTGCGGGCTCAAGAGGCCAAGGACGTTTGGTACTTCCAAGAACGACTGTGGGTCTTCGCGAAGGGCCATCCGACCGAGGCCGTGCATCCCCTGAAACACGATAGCTGCACCCACTACGGCACAGGTCTTGGAATCGCTGACGTAGCCATTGACAGAGAAGGGGTACCACTTGCCGAACGCTTGTTCGTGCAAGAACACGATCGAACCCGGAGGAGCAGGGAACGATTCGACAATCAACCGGCGGACAGCTGGTATGGCGGAGGCTCTGCCTCCGACGATTACGGCGTCGCAGCGGAACTGTCCGATGATGTCAGCATACTGCCTTACGGCCGTGCCGATCTCGTCTCGGGCAGCCGAGTACACGTGCGCGGGCGTCACGTTCAGCTGGACCTCTTCGATCGAGTGTTTCTCCCCCGCACGCGCCACGGCGCGGAGCTTGCGATTCAGCTCCTCGATGGCGGCGTCATCGCGGTACTTGAGCAGATCTCCGACTTTCGCACGGACCGCGTCGCTCCCTTCAATCTGAGAAAGGAGTTCGTGGACGAGCGGCAACCAGAGGCCGGAGACAAGGCGTCTTCGGTAGATCGCCCAAGCGGCATCGTCATCGCCAGGGGCCGGAGAAAAGAGAGCGTTCCACGAATCCTCGGAAACGCCCAGCTGGATCGCTATCGATTCAAAGACTGATCGCTCCAGGATTGAGCGAACGATGTCGTCCCCGGCTCGAGAGATGCCGTCGTGGAACAGGCGGCGCACTTCGTACGTCGGGAGCGCAAGGTGTCGCGACTCCGCTGGTGGCGTGTAGTCCGCAATCGAGATATCAATGGTGCCACCGCCAACGTCGATCGACGCAAGGCGAAGGGCCGGACGGCCATAAGCAGTGTGGCCGTAGGTTCGCAGAAGTCGTTGAGTATCCTGATTGAAACGGCCGATCGTCTCCGCATAGAGGAAGCATGCTTGGATCGCGAATCCCTCGTCACAGGAGACCTGAAGCGTTGGGCGCGGCAGAAGGTTCGGATTGAGCGGGACAGGATTGCCCTGGCGGAACAGCACGGGATCGGTGCGGAATTCGGTCCAGAGCTGGATAGCGCGGTCAATGGCCTCCGTGAATGCTCGTACTTCCTTTGAGTGCATTCCCGCTGGATGCATGACCACAACTTGGCGAATGACGCGGCGCCTCTGATAACCCGGTTGCCGGAGCAGTGCCCGCCTGTAGTCGCAGCCGTTCGCTTGGCGGAAAGCGTGCTCAAGTATCTCGACGAACGCAAAAAGGGCTCCGACTTTCCTGGCGTAGTCCGGACGGATCGGGTGAGCCTCATCCGGCTGCGGCACTTGTGGTTCTGCGAACGGGTCGTGGATGCCAAGCCGGCACAGAAGATCGCCCCAGATTCCTGCTCCCTCTTCAAGGCGCTGTGGCTGCGCCAAGACCCATGGTTCGCGCCGGTGGTCCCCGTCCCACATATACCTCTTGGGCGAGCTCATGCCGCGGACGCCGAAGTCCGCGTCGCACGCGCGAAGCGCGTCCATAGCGTCATCACCCAGACGGACGACGGAGAGGTCGCGGAAAGTGGCGACGTCTTCGCCGTGAAGAACTCCGTAGCCTGGCGCAACGAACGCGAGATGCGTCGCAAAGGGGCGGCCGACGCGGACCAGCGGGAACTTGGGCAGCCGACAGAGCTCGAGTTGGGTGAATCGCTGCTCCCCGTCCTTCAGCGGGTCCATTTCGACGAGGAGCCCGCAGGTGCGGCTATTCCCAAGATCGACCACGAGCGTGACATTGACAGGGGCGTCGCCGACACTCCGGTTGTCAGTGCCCTGCGGCATACTGGCGATGTTTACCGTGGGCAAACCGCGAGCTTGCAGAAACTCAAAGAGGCCGACCAAATGCGCTTGTAATGCCCCACGGCTTCGCTCGGTCTTCGGCGTCTGGGCCCACTGACCGGACGCCTCAAGCTTTTCGACGACTCGGTCGAAGAAACGCTCGACGGCTTCATGCTTCCAAAAGTTGTTCGGTCGAAAAGGCTCGACGCGAAAGTCGTTGGGCAGGTCGCCAGCACCGTCTGGTCCGCCGGCACAAAGCGTCCCGCCGGTGCCATCCGAAGTCGCAAGCGTATCGACCGCGATAAGCGCCTCATATACGGCTTCCCCGTCCTGGGCGAGCGTGCGACGTCTCACCCAGAGCATCGCCCAAAGCGCACTTCGCGCGCTCATGGGTAGGGGAAGCCATCCGTCATTCAAGGCAGCAATATCTATTGCACGAAGCGGGTCGGCCTGCACAAGCTGGTCCGGCTCGGATGCCTCCGGGGCCGGTGCCCGCGTCTCAAAGGGCGAGACCTCCTCCTCGTCCGACTCGAGTACGGGCGCGGCTTGTGTTGCCGCGGGTTCCACGGTGGCTTGGAGGGCACGGTTGACACGGTAGCGAGGTGGCTTCCACTTCTTGAGATCCGCCGCCGTAAACGACGGGACTGGCACGAGTTGAATGCCCGTGCAGGGGAGAAGCGCGATGCTAGCGGTCGTCGTTTTCATGTCGCATCAACACTCAAGTGTCGGAAGCCCCATTTCAGCCGTAGCCCCTCGCCTTGGCGTGCCTGAGTGGCATCCAGTTCCCTGATGCGCAACCGTCGGTGGAAAAAGTACGCCCAGTAAGCCGTCTCTGGCGCGCCCAGTGTATCAGAACATCACCCGGCCAGGGATCGCCGCGGCCCTATTGTTCGGCTTTCGTTGTGGCCCGGGCACCGGGGGAGGTTTGTCGGCACTTGATGTACCTCCCGGCCGAGTATTTCCACGAGAGGCCTGGAGTCGCGTAGAGCTCGCGCCGCATGTCGTTCGTCTGTCTCAACCTAAAAAAGAACCTCGGCGCGCCGCGAACGCCCGAGGAGGCGATCAGACTAATCCAGTCACTGGACTCGACCGTGCGGGCAGGTCAGAGGGTGGACGACCTCGCCCTCATCATCCGCAACCTCTTGAAGGATGAGCAAGGGAGCCGCGCCCACGGCATCCTGTCCGAGCTGCGCGCCACGGCGAACGATGCGGTCGAATCGCTTCTCCGCAAGACGCAGCTGACAAGGCGAACGCACTACGAAGGAACCTTGCGCGGCGATACCGAGTTCTGGCGGCGCTGCTTCGAGCAATGGGGCCGCGGCTCCGGATACCGCGAGCGCGTCGCGGGCCTCAGCGACGGCTGGTTCGCGGGCGGCGAGCAAAAGGCGCGGCTCAAATCTCGTGCTCGAGTTCGTCCGGTCCGGCTGGGAAGGCCTGACATGTCAGCTTGAAGCGGTCATGCCCTCGGTCTCCAGCGAAGAATCCCGGTGATACCCGGACCCTCGGCCGTCGCACCGCCCCTTTGATCAGGGAAACGCATTTGGCACGCTGCCCGTTGGCAGATCCTTTTTAGACGTTCATGTATCCATTTGGAGTCGAAGAACTATTCGGCGCGCATCCACAGTATCGGCGAGCTGTTCACGTCTCCTCCGAATCGTCAGGGCCGAAACTCACCGTCTTGCGACCTCCATGATCGAAGCATTTGACGGAGCGCGCGAACGTCAGCCGCGCGGAAGATCTGGTTGGAGTGCGCTCGGTAGATGAACGCGGCCAAAGCTGGCCCGCTCCTCTTGCGACCAATGCCATCCAAGATTGCGACGATGAGGTCACGAGCAGCGGTACGGTGCGGGCACTCACACCAAAGCAGAACAATCGCCACCGCTGTCACCGTGCGATTGTGCGGATCGCGCAAGGCTACCTCTTGAATAGTTTGAACCACAGCTCTGCCCAAGCGAGTGTCCGACCGCCAACCTGCTTCTCGCAGGAGATCCACAACGTCTCGCGGAGAGAGACGCATGAATCCATAGCCACATTCGACAAGTCGTCCAACGCCCCGGGTGTACTCGGCATCAGAGATGCGATGCGCCTCGCGCGACGCGAAGAGCAGAACTTGTGTCCACACGCACTGGATTTTCAGATCCTGACGACTCGCAAGCACCTGGAGTCCGTGGTCGTCTGTCCACAGAACACCGTTCCGCTTTTTGGTGAGCGCGATCGCGTCCGTCGCCGCCGCTCCAATAGAGCGCTCCATTTGATCGCGGAGGGCAGGCGGCAAGTCCAGCGTGGCGTCCCCTCCCGCGACTTCGCAGTGCTCTCGAATGAATCGCAGGACCCGCTCTACAGTCTCGACTTCGCGAGCCAGTTCCTCAGGTGAGCTTTCGTGGAAGAACACCCGGCCATCATGGAGCCCGATGGTGGATCCCGAGTTCCGCGGATTGGCCGCGTCGAGTGAGATCTCTCGGATTTCGTCCAGGACTGCGCGGGGGACAACAAGTTTGAGTCCCCACTTGGGAAGCTCGTCCAAGAGCCCCAGCACAAGCGCTCCAGCGAGCGCGGTGGAGTCGAGGACCACGGCCTGCGCAGACCCAACCGACGCAACAGCGACTTCCCAGTGTCGGCGATCGCCCCCATCGGCTCGTATTCCAAACCTTGGCTGCGAGGCGAAGGCCCTGACCACATTGAACAGTGGACGCCCCAGGTACCTCGCAAAGATTGTCAGGGGGAGCTGCGCCCCTCGATACAGAGATTCAAGCAGCTCGCGATGTTTCTCGTGACGCTGCAGCTCGGTCATCATCTCCCCGAGCTGCTCTTCTATCGGGGCGTCGGCCGGAGGGTTCTCTGGCAGGCTGAGACGGCGAAGGAGCGGCCCCTCGGGGAAGTTTTCCTCAAACTTGTCCATGATGTCATGGACCCGACGAAGGGCCCGGTTTTCCACGCCAACGACTTCGTATCTGTGTCCCTGAAACTCGAAGCGATCCCCCGCGCGCTTGCCCCAAACTGCGACGACGAGTGCATGGGCCTCCGGATACTCGCCTCGGGTTGCGGCCGGCTCGGGCCCATCCTCAACGTAGATCCAGCGAAACGCCTCGCCTTCTCGTCGAATGCACGCGGCGGTGCTTTTGCCGACAACTGACGGGCGGTGAATCTCCAGCTGACTCACCGAACGGTCGAAAACGCAGCCGACGAGGGTTTGATGAGCTACGCCCTGTTCGGGGAACCGCCGGTACAGCTCGTAGGCAACATCGAGCGCCCTCTGTGGTACAGGCCCTCGACGCAGCACGTACACGAGCGCGGAACCCTCCCCAGCGTGATCCACCTCGCTCACGGACGGAAGCTCTCTTTCATCGAACGAGGCGAGCTCCTCACGACCGTGCTGCAGGGCGAGGCAGGACAGGTGAAGTCGCGCATGTTTGTCGCTTGGATGCTCACGAATCCACTGCTGCAGCAATGCCAGCGCTCGTTCGGGCTCTCGCGAGTTGGCGAGCACTTCCACCTCAGGCACCAAGTGCGCGCGTTGAGTGCCGCCGGCTGCGCGAACTCGTTCGCACACCTCGAGCACCTTTCTCCCGAGGCCCGCGAAGTACGCGCATCTGACGAGGTGCACGGTGTCCGAGTCCACCGCCCCAGGCGCGAGGAGACTTTCCCATGCGGTCACTGCCTCCGCGTAGAGTCTGCAGTCTTGCGCAAGCAGAGCCGTCTCTCGGCGATCGAACCAGCTCGTGGAGCTATCGAGTAGAACACCTGCTCTCCCGGCGTGTTCTGCCGCCTTGTCCCGGTTCCCGGCGAGGAACTCCGCCCGACCGCGGTGCACTTCAACAACGAGCGGCGACAGTCCAGCAACGGGCAAGGCCGAAACGAAGGCGGGACCCTCGGCCGCCCGGTCAAGTTCTGAGAGCAATCGGAGACTCAGGAGAACGACATCGCCGCGAAGTGTCGGGGGCGTGACTTCTCCTAGGCGACGGGCGAGCGCGATGATCTTCACCAGTGCCTGCTCAGTATCGCCAGCCTGTCGGCGCCGGCGAAGCAGGCAAACTCGCGCAAACTCCAATTGGTCACTTTCGGCCAAGCCTGAGGGGAGCGAGTCCACGGCTTTCAACGCCAACGTGATTTCCGCAGGCGACTCAGCCTCCATCGCATATGCAAGCGCTATGACTGGATCGGCGGGGTCTCTTCGAAACGCCTCCGCTCGATCAGCGCCAGCCCCGATGATGTCTCCTCGAAGCCGGCGTGCGATTGATCGATTGAAGTGGTACCCCGCAAGGCGAGCCATCGGATCCGTTGGTGGCGTGTGTTTGATGGCTCGGCAGAACAACTCCTCCGCCTCGGCTACCCGAGTAGAGTTCGGAGGCACCAAGCCTCTATCCATCTCCAGAGAGGCACCGCTTCTTTCCGCCTGCAGGATCGAAGTCCCCAGTGCGGCCAGTGCGTCCACCCAGCTGGGTGAGTCGGCGACTGCAGCGCGCGCATAACGTTCCTGCGCCTCCGGCGCTTTCGTCCGGCGAGCGAGATCGCTCAGGGCCAAGGCAACTTCTGCGCTACGACGGAGGTCCTCCGGTACACGTTCTTCCACCCGCTCGAACTCGGATGTGTCCGGATGAGCGCGAACCCAGAGCGAGCGCGCCCGCGAAAAACTTGGCTCTCGGTCGCACAGCGACGTCGCCAATCGCAATGTTGCGGACATATCGGCACGTAAGAAGTGTGCAAACACCTCCAAGGCCTGCGCGTCACGCGAGTCGCGATACAGGCTCACCGCCCGGAGGTACGCATCGGCTGCCTCGTCGAAGTTCCCCTTCGAGTAGAGCGCGTTTCCGATATTCGCCTCGACCCGGTATTCTTGCTTCGCGGTGAGCGTCGAGGCGTGCTTGACACGAATCGCCTCGTATTCGGTGATGGCTTCGTCCGGCAAGCCATTTTCCACGAGCTTGAAAACCGCGTCGATCGCAGCGTCGATGTCGGAGATACCCCCTGCGCCGGTATTCGGAAACCGCAACCCAGCGGCGTGCCGACGGACGAACTCCGGCAGCCGCTGTCTCAGGTCACTTAAGATCTGTGGCTGATCTAGAAGCAGATCCGCCAAGAAGGTCGAGATCGCGTCGACGGGCACGTAGCTAGCGGGCGCCGTCTCTTCTCTGCGACAAACGTCATGGCGCAGTGTGCGGACTAGCGCGACCAGCGAAGCGTAATCCTCCGACGAACTATCGAAATAGACCGGTTCAACTCGGTACTGTTCGATGAGATCGGTTCTTTGGGCATCCTCGAGTGCGGCGGGCGGGCGAGGAAGCACGGCGAAGTGCCGTGGGTACGACAATCCGAGGCTGCCCGCGACCTCGCGGAGGATGTACATAAGGTCGGCGTCCGCCAAGCTAAAGCCTACAAACACTACACGATGGCCCGTCAGTACCTCGCGCAGAAACAACTTGGCGCGATTCTCGTTGACGTACCGCGAGTCGTAGTCCTCTTTGCACAGCACGATGCCTTCCGGACGGCCGATGGAGCCGTGCACGTGCACATACTGTCGGCGACCGCCTGCGGCCGCGTGGCCCTGTCGAAACTCGGAGAGCCGATCCCACTCGTCCACATCGAACGATTCGGCGGGAGTCCCGGCAACTGTGGCGTGCGCAGACTGAAGCACACAATCAAAATTCGTGGTCAAGACGTGCTTGAAGGGGAGCCCGACGAGCATCTCCTGAAACTCGTCATGTTGAGGCGTCTTCGGCCCAAACGCTCGAAGTAGCTCGCCCGTGTAGCCCGCCCCACCAAGAATCTTGCGATAGACGCTTGCGCGGACTGGACCATCGGCACCCTGCACGCGATCGATGTTGGCAGCCTCTGACGGGCGTGCTCGCTTTGCCGCGTCCGAAAGCTGGCTCAGGAACATCTGCCATGTGGGATACCCGACCCGACGGCTGCTGCCTGCGCCGACAAACAGCAGGGCCCCCTTGACGACCGTCTCGACTAGCCGACCGTAGACTTCGCTTTCTGGGCGACGCACTTCGGATTGGGTCGGATCGTCGCCCAAGTGATGCTGCCTTCCTGGCACTTCCAGAGCATCCTGCTGCTGGCGGACTCGATGGCGGCGTGCATTGTAGGGTACGAGCGTGCAGTGTTGCCGATGCGAACCCTCTTCGATCAGTACTGCAGCCCGAGAACCGCCTGACGCACGGGCTCGCTGTTTGCCTCCACGAGGACCCGCGGCTACTCAGGCGGTTCACTCGGTGGGTCGGAGTCGAACCGCCGTCGAAGCGGCTGCTGGTGACAGAGCAGACGCCCCCGGGTGAGACTTCCCTCCCGAACCGGAGGTCGAGCGCCTGGGATTGCCTGACGTCGCCATCCACGATGGCGAGTGTTGGTGTTGGGAGCTGCGGCTCTAAGCCCAGACCGCCGCCGACGCCGTCTCGCGTGCGGGCCTGCCTTTCAAACAAATCAGATTGCGCGAGTCGATTGTTGCTGCTTGCTCCGAAATGCAATCAGGGC
>CAYVSR010000021.1:0-10453 GCA_964453125.1 uncultured Phycisphaeraceae bacterium
GCTGAGGGCCAGGCGCGTCGAGAGGTCCTTGAGGTCGGCCAGACCGGCGTTCAGCGTCTCGTCGTTCAGGCCGGACCTCGTGAGCACAAGCTCCAGCTCGCGCAGTTCCTCATCGAGCGCTTCACGCGGCGGGACGGCCTCCACGCGGAGGTCGGCCTGGACCACGGTCGCGGCCGTGGGCAGATGCCCCAGCCGCTGGAGCGACGCCACGAGATCGCGTGAGATCGCCCAGCACGCGCGCTCCGCCTCCACACGCGCGGCGTGCGGGGCGTCCTTGTCGCGTGACAGGCGGCGGAGCCGGGCGATGGAGGCGTCGGCCTCGGTCACCAGGCGGCCCGCCATCTGGTCGGTCAGGGCCGGGTCGCGCCGCAGGGCGTTGGCCTCGCGGATGCGGGCCCGGTCCCGCGCGATGGTGCGTTCCGTCGTCTTGAGGACGCCCGCGATCTCCGCGACCGAGCATCCCTCCGAGGTGAGGCACTCGACGCACGAGCGGCGCGCTTCGGCGCTCAGGCTGCTGGGCTCCAGTTCGCCCTGCCGCAGGCGGCGGATCAGCTCCAGCGCCCCCGCCACCGGACCGGCCCCCGGCTCCGGCGCTGTGTCACGGGCGCCCGCTCCGGCGCCCGACCCCGCGGTGCGCCCGCTCACCGCGCGGCCCCCGCCGTCTCCGGCGCCGTCGGAGCGCTGAGTTGGGCGACGGGCGGCTTCGCGTACGCGGCGACCAGGTCGCGGGGCGCGCGGCCCGCCCCCACGCAGGCGATCCAGCGGCGGACGATGACATCGCAGTAGCGCGGGCTGATCTCGATGGCCATGCAGCGGCGGCCCAGGCGCTCGGCGGCGATGAACTGCGTGCCGCTGCCCGCGAAGGGCTCGTAGCACACCTCGCCCGGGAGCGTGTGCTGGCGCATCGGGATCTCGAACAGCGCCAGCGGCTTGGAGGTCGGATGCTCCGTCGGCTGTCCGACGGGCACCGTCGGCACCTCCCACACCGTGCACGGGTGGTCCTCCGCTCTGCGCGGCGGCTTGCCCGGGCGCACCCAGCCGAAGAAGCACGGCTCGTGGCGCCAGCCGTACCACGAGCGCGTCAGGATCGGGCGGTCCTTGGCCCAGATGATCTGCTGGTGGACGAACGCGCCGTGCTTCTCCCACACCGACTCGACCATCGCCTGGCGGCGGCTGGCGTGCCAGCAGTACCACGCGGCGCCGGGCTCGATCGCCTCCGCGACCGCCGCGGCGATGAACTTGTCGTAGAGGTCGGGGTTGGCGTCGGCGTCGTCCCAGGTGATGGCGTAGGAGCCGGACCAGTCTTTGTTTTTGCCCTTCGATCCGCGCTTGGACTTGGACGAGCCTGGATGATTGGCGCCGGTGTAGTTGACGAGGTAGGGCGGGTCGGTCGCGAAGAGCGTCGCCCGGCTACCGCCGCCGGCGGCGATGAGGCGGCGGACCTGCTCGGGGTCGGTCGAGTCGCCGCAGAGCAGGCGGTGCTCACCCAGTTCGATGAGGTCGCCCGGGCGCGTGACGGTCGGGCCCTCGTCGCGCATGGCGGCCTCGACGTCGAAGGCTTCCTCGGCAAGGCCCCGGATGGCCAGCGCCTCGTCGAGCGCGGCGCCGATGTCCGGGGAGTCGAACCCGGTCAGATCCATGTCGAACTCGGGCAGGTCGGAGAGCTCCACGAGGAGGTCGGCCAGGCGCAGCGGGTCCCACGTGCCCTGCACCTTGTTGAGGGCGAGGTTGAGGGCCTTCTCGCGCTCCGGCGAGAGATCGACCACGCTGACCTCGACCTCCGCGACCCCCTGGGCGAGCAGGACCTTGAGGCGCTGGTGGCCGCCGACGAGGTGGCCCGAGCGCTCATTCCACACCAGCGGCTCGACGAGACCAAACTCCCCGATGGAGCGGCGGAGCTTCTCGAACTCGCGGTCGCCGGGCTGGAGGTCGGCGCGCGGGTTGTACGGGGCCGGGTTGAGACGGCCGACGGGCAGACGCTCGATGCGCATGATGTGGATCCCCTGGAAAAGCCTTCCCCTGGAACGCCGGCCGCGCGTGCGGACAGCCGAGGAGGCGGAGTGAACTTGATTGGTCGAGGGCCCCCTCGTCTACCCGTGCGGGCCGGAGGGGGCTGGAGCCCGGAGCAAATCTATGGTACCAGAAATCGCGTCCGCTGTCAAACGAGGATGGGCGGCGCACACACCTTGAGCGGATCGTGCGAGCCTTGGTTGTGATCCGCCTCCGCGGAAGTAGCATCGTCGGCAAGGAGCGGAGTATGTCGAGAGTCGAGATCATCGTCGGCGACATCACCACTGTGTGCGTGGACGCCATCGTCAACGCCGCGAACGACCGCCTCCTCCCCGGTGGCGGCGTATGCGGCTCGATCTTCGACGCCGCGGGGGAGGCGCTCGAAGCCGAGTGCAAGGAGATCGGAGGCTGCTCAGCGGGCGACGCCGTGATGACCGGCCCCGGCCGCATCGCGACCACCAAGAAGATCATCCACGCCGTGGGCCCTCGATGGCGCGGCGGAAGCCACGGCGAGGTGGACCTGCTCGCGAGCTGTTACCGGCGGTCGCTCGAACTGGCGCGCGACGCGGGTCTCACGTCGATCGCGTTCCCGTGCATTTCCACCGGCATCTACGGTTACCCGCCAGACCGAGCGGCAGCGATAGCCTTGCGTGTCTGCGCAGAGTGGCGAGGAGAGCCCGAGCGCATCGTGTGCTGCTGCTTCTGCGAGCGCGATGCGGAGGTGTACCGGGGGCTGCAGCGAGGCTCGGGCATCGCGTGACAAACACGACAAGCCGCGAGAGGAGGCCCCGGCGGCGTGCCACCGCTCGATAGATGCGTTATGCAGCTTGGAGTCGACTCATGGCGGGCACGAGTCGCCGAAGAACGACAACACCTGGTTGAGTTCGGTGAAGCTCACCGACCCGTCGCCGTTGACGTCGGCCGCGAAGGGGCCGGAGCCGGACAGTATTGCCATCGCCTGGCCGATCGACGAGACCTGCCAACAGGCTTTGCCTTTGATCGGCGTCGCGCTTTCAGCGACAAGATGCGCCGAAGAAAGACAGCACAAGATTCAGGTCCCCGAAGTCAACGAGTCCATCGCCATTGGCGTCGCCGAGGGGGCACGCCACCGGGGTGCTCAGCAGCGCTGACACGTCATGGCCGAAGTAGTTCGCAGTTGCTAAATCAGGCCTGCCATCCGCATTCAGGTCTCCCACTGCCAACGACACCGGGTTGTTCCCCGCCAGAAACAGCAGCGAAGCCCCGAATGACCCGTCCGGGTGCCCACGCAGAATCGAGACATTGCCGTTGCCCCGGTTCGCAACGGCGAGGTCCGGCCTGCCATCGACGTTGAAATCACCGACGGCGACAGCGCTTGGCATGGCGCCCACGGCGTACTGCACGGTCGGCGCAAACCCGCCACCGCCAATGCCAAACATGACCGCGACGCTTGCCGACGTGTTTTCGGTGATGGCCAGGTCAGGTCTGCCATCCGTGTTGAAGTCGCCGACGGCGATGCCCGTCGGGGTCACGACGCCGCCATGAGTCACGGCCGGCAAAAAGGTTCCGTCTCCGACGCCGCGCGAGACGGAGATGCTGTTGCTGTCGAAGTTCGCCACGGCTAGGTCGAGCCTCCCATCGGCGTCGAAGTCTGCGATCGCGACCGCCTGCGGATGACTCCCGACGGGGTAGGCGGGCGCAGGCTGCGCGAATCCAGCGGGAGCTCCGAGGAGGATTGACACGTCGTTTGTATCGTTGTTCACGACGACGAGATCGGGTTTGCCGTCCCGGTTCACGTCGGCTGCAGCCACAGCGTTGGGACTCTGCCCCACCGCGTATGCGCTCGGCGCCGAGAACGACCCCGAGCCGGCGTTGATCAGGACCGAGACGCTGCTTGTGCTTCCGTTGGTCACGGCGAGGTCGCACCGACCGTCCCCATCAAGATCGGTGGCGACGATGCCAACCGGACGCTGCCCGGCCGGGTAGTTCACCGCTGGAAGCTGAAAACCCCCGCTCGGCAGCCCCAGCAGGATCGAAACGTCGTGGGTGAGGGAGTTCGCAGTCGCGAGGTCAAGGCGACCATCGTTGTTCAGATCGCAGGTCGCCAGCGAGTTTGGGCGCATCCCAACCCCGTACTGCGCTGGGGGCGCGAAGGATTGTGGACACTGCGCCACCGCCGGCGCCATGAGTACCTCGAACAGAACCGCCGCCGCCACGAACGCCTTCATACGCTGCGCGCTCTCCTGGCTGTCGCGCTGTCCCATTTCCGACCTCCATTATGTTGCATGGGCTCGTACGCTTGCGAGCCCCCTCGCCACGTCCAGCCCTGGCGCACCGCGCCGCCGACTCGACCGCTCCCTCCAACCCGCCTCTAGTTCGGGCAATCCGTTCCGAAGTAGCTCAGGACGACGTTGAGATCGATGAAATCGACGACGTCGTCGCCGTTTGCGATACGACTCATGGCGGGCACGAGTCGCCGAAGAACGACAACACCTGGTTGAGGTCGGTGAAGATGATCGACCCGTCGCCGTTGACGTCCGCGCTGAAGGGGCCCGAGCCCGGAGGGTTGGCGCCGACGGGCTGGCCGAAGTAGGACAGGACGTTGTTGAGGTCGGAGAAGTTCACGGCGCCGTCGGAGTTGGTGTCGGCGGGGAGCGAAGCGACGTAGTGAGCCGCGTCGTCGAGGTTGATCCAGCCGAGATTCTCTGACCAGGCGAAGCCGCGGAAGCGAAGCGCGGCGGGGTCGAAGTGGGCGCCCAACGCCGCGCCGAGGGCCGAAGTCGTTCCGAAGTTGATCCAGCCCGCGTTCTCGCTCCACCCGAAGCCGAAGAGAGCGCCGGGCGCGCCACCACCTTGAGCGGCGTACGCGCCACTGGGATCGAGGTTGACGCCAAAGGTGACGCCGGAGGTGTTGGCGTGCGGGATCGTGACGGTGTTGATCGGCGAGGCAGACCCTTGGGGCGTCGGGTTGGCCGACGAGAGACTCACCCAGCCGATGTTCTCACCCCAGACCCAGCCGCGGCAGTGGCCGACGTTGGCGGTGGTCGTCCCGAGATAGAGCCGGGCGCCGAAGACACCGGCGGCGGGGAACGGCGCGTTGCCGGGCGCGTCGCGGAAGTTGAGCCAGCCGGCGTTCTCTGACCAGGTAAAGGGGTGGGATGGGCAGACAGTGGTCTGTGCGTGCGCGCGAGCGCTGACGAGTGCAAGCGCGGCACACACGATAGGAGTTGGCAATGCCATCGGTGCACTCCGTTACCGATTGATGTTCGCCCACGGACTGGTCGACGCAGCCGCCGACCCAATCGGACCCGCGTCGTTCTGTGGGGCAAGGCTGTATCCCGTCGTGCATCCGATGGCCGTGTTGCGCATGATGATGTTCGGCCACGACGGCACGGCGTAACCAGTCGTGCAATTGAAGACGCGATTGTCGGTGATCGTGTTGAACCCGCCGCCTAGAGAGCTGCTAATGCCGACACCGGCCGGCGCAGCCCCTGATGAACCAGAGCATTGATTGCCGACGATGACGCACCACAACCCAGCCTGGATGGCGTCTCCAACATTATCGCTCGCGACGCAGTCGCGCACGGTCGCCGAAGCGTTAGCCCGGATTCCATCGTCACCGTTCCCAACGGCGGTGCATTCCTGGATCATACTGCCAACGCCGACGAAGAAACCGTCATCTGCGTTGCCGCGCGCTTCGCACTGCGTGATGACGCTCCCGCGATCCACAAAGAAGCCGTCGTCGTTTCCAAGCGCCGCGCACCGCGTAACCGTCGCGTTGTGCGAGAGCGAGAATCCGTGTGCGCCATTGGAAGCGGCCACCACATCTTGCAGGATCGCGTTTACCGTGCCCGCGCTGACGCCGACTCCGCCCCACCCACGGATGGATCCGCGAGAGATGATCAGGTTGCTCTCCCCGGAACCGGAGATCCCGTTGAGTGATCCCGGTTGCCCAAGCACTGCGAAGCCATTCAGGTCAACGGACACGTCGCTCGCAGTAATTTCAATCCCATGCTTACCCGGCTCGCCGGTGACATTGTCCGACAGGTAATAGGACCCAGCCTCAGAGATCACGTGCACCGCCGTCGCCGTCCCGGGCAGCGAGTTGACCGCGATCCGCGGCTCAACGTCCTGCAGAGTCTTGTATGTCGGCGCGATTGGCCCGGGCGGGGGCATCAAGGGGCCAGCCTGCGTCAGAGAACTCAGCACAGATACCGACAAACCGAGGGTAAGCCTGAGCGTTCGCACGGTTGGACTCCTGTTCCTGAAGACGACTTGCGGCGCGAATCAACGGCGCGACGGCTCTGCTACACCTGATCAATCACGTGTCGCCCCCGTAGCCGACCGCGCGATGCTGGCGCTTGTACATAGACTCAAGACCAGCGCCTAGGACCGCGATGCTGCATCGCAGAGAGATACGAACGCGAGCTCCACTCATAGGTTGTGCCCAGAGAATGCGCGACACTCTCGTTGCCTTCAGGCTCGTCAGCGGAGCCGAGTCGGCGCGAATGGAATGGCGTCACGAAGCTCGAACCGCTCCGGCGGAAGATCGGGGCGCCGTTGGGACCAAGGCTCGGCTGCTCCCCGATCCCTGATCATGCCCCAGGCGTCCACCCACAGCCAGAGACCCCCAGGCACATCGAGATCCTGCAGCGTGACGTTGACCACCGAATCCCAGAGGGTTGGGTCGTTTGGATAGTCCAAGCGAAAGCGCAGCTCGGAGATGCTCACGAGTCGCGGGATCGGGATGATGTACTTGTACCAGGCTACACCCGCCGCATCGTCGCGCATGCGGGCGTTTGCGAGCCCTGCGCGCACTCCGATCGCGGGTCGCACAGCAAAGAGACAGGGGGGATTAACGTCGCCTTTGTACTGCTTCTCGTCGTACCCAAGCTGATCAAGCTTGTTGTCGTTGTCCTGCCCCGCCAGCACAATCAGTCCCGGCTTTGCCAGCCAATGGACGTACCCCATGCTCCCTCGGTGCCAGGCTTCATAGAGCACTTCACCGGAAAGCGCGTCGTACACGCGGATGGCGGATGGAGCCACGGAACGGGCGTGCGTCGCGACGATCTCAAACCCGGGCCGATCAGGGAACACATCCGCCACGAGGTGCGCGTGCACACGGTACCTCGAGGGATCCGGATCGAAGCCCGCGGGTGGACGCAGGTCCTCATGACGCGTGGTCCATAACGGCGTGCTGGGCGCACTCGGCCGGTACACGGCCAACTGATCGAATACCTCCGGCGTGTCCATTGGATCAATTGACTTTGCGACAATCATCCAGCCACCGCCGTGAGCACGAGCGATGTCCACCCGCTGGGCTCCGGACTGTCGCGCCCCGACTTTGTCCGGTTGAGTCAACCACCGACGGATGATCCGACCTGAGCGCGTCACCAACCGGCACTCTCGTCCCTCATCAGCGACGCTGATCGAGTGAGGCAAGCGGTCGTACCACCAGACCGAGACGGCGGTAACTCCCAGGGACGTCAACGCGATCATTGCGCACGCCGCCGTGGTCGCGGTCTTCGGATGTCGGATCGCCCACCGGGCGGCGCGACTCCACACAGTCGGCGGCGCCGCGTCGACTCGCTCCCCTCGCAGCCACCTTCTCAGATCGGCCGCAAGTGCTCCGGCGCTGGTGTACCTGTCTTCGGGCCGCGAAGCGCACGCCTTCATTAGCGCCAGCGCCAGCGGTGCCGGCAGTGCATCGGCGCCAGTGGTCTTCGTGATCTGGCGCGGGTCTCTTGCGGGTTCGAATGACACACGCCGGATGGCTTCGTGGATGCTCGACTCGCAGTCGTGCGGCGTGCCGCCGACCAGCACGCTGTACGCGGTCGCACCGAGACCGTAGACGTCTGTCCGAACGCTGATGCGCGAGCGCTCTCCGCGGGCCTGCTCGGGCGCCATGTATGCGGGCGTGCCGATGGGCTGACCTTCTTCGGTGAGCGTGTGGGCCGGGGACATGCCGTCGGGCGCCAGGGCGGCGGCGATGCCGAGGTCGAGGATCACCACGTCGCCGGCGGGAGTGACGAGCGCGTTGGAGGGCTTGACGTCGCGGTGCAGCACGCCGTGGTCGTGCAGGCTCTGCACGCCCTCGGCGAGGCGGGCCAGGAGTTCGACGCGCTCGCGGAGGCCGAGGCGCGAGGCCTCGCAGTGGCGGGCAAGGGTGAGACCATCGACGAACTCGGTGGCGAAGAAGAGGCGGCCGTCGTGCGTGCCGAAGTCGAGCAGGCGCGGCACGCAAGACAGCCGCACGTCCGCGAGCATCTGGAGTTCACGCCACGCGCGAGTGAATGGGACGCCGCGCACGTCCTCACCGCAAAGGTGGCCGGACCCCCCGCCCCCGGACGGCGCGGCGAACGACTGGCTCACGTGCCTCTCGAGAATCTTCAGCGCGACGGGCATGTCCGAGCCCTCACGGAAGGCCCGGTAGACGGTCCCGCCGCCGCCCGCGCCCACCGCCTCGGCGAGGATGTACCCGGGGATCCGAGGCGCGGGTCCCGTCGGCGGCGCTGTGCTTGAATGACCCGGTTGGGCGGCGTTGGTGTGCGTATCGGCCCCGTTGGGCGCGGCGAGCGCGTCCATGATCCGCTGGGCGGCGGCGAAGGGCAGCGCCGACCGGTCCGCAGGCTTCGGCACGTGATCGTGGTCCGACATTTTCTCTCGTCCCCGCATACGAGCCTTCCAACCCAGGATAGGGCGGTGTAGCATAGTTTCTTGCGGCGCCGCCATTCTGCGTCGCCGCGGGACGAACGGGGAGGGCGCCATGCCCGGCCGGGACGGTGGATGTCTGGAACGCACCGGGGCAGGCTTTCAGCCGACGCGCTGGACGCTGGTCGATGCGCTGCATAACGGGAGCGGCGCCGCGCGCGAGCGGGCGATGGACGAGCTGGTGCGGCTGTATTGGCCGGCGGTGTACGGGTTCCTTCGTCGATCGGGTAAACCTCGAGAAGAGGCAGCCGAGTGCACGCAAGCCTTCTTCGCGGAGGTTATTTTGCGCCGTCGCCTCTTCGAGCACGCCGATGAGGCTAGGGGAAGGCTGCGCACGCTGGTCCTCACGGCGCTCAAGCGTCATCTGATCGACCGCCAGCGGTCGGCTGCGGCATCAGAAGTACTACGGGCTTGGTCTGTAGACGTGAACCAGCTAGACGCTGAAGACAACGCCCACGCCCGCTGTCCCGAGTTGGCAGACGAGTCACCGGACGCGTTCTTCGAGCGCCGCTGGGCGGTGGCGCAGCTCGAGGAAGCCCTGCGGCGGTGCGAACAGCATTTCCGGGGCACGGGCAAGTCGGCTCATTGGGAGCTGTTTGCGGCGCGCGTGGTGCATCCCGCGGTGAGCGCGGTGGAACCTCGGCCCCTGGCGGAGACGGCTGCCGCTCTGGGCTTCCGGAGCGCCGCCGATGCCGCGGCGGCGGTCCAGGTAGTCCGCAAGCGGATGTTGGCGGTGTTGGGGGCTCTAGAGCAGGAGTAGCCGGGGCCAATTGGGCCTGCGGTCAGGCCGCGCGCGGCGATTCAGCCGAACCGCTTGAAACGCTTTTCTCTGAAGTGGCGTGGCGGAACGCGTGCGTCCTCGAGTTGTTCCGCGCCGCAGCTTGCCAAGACGGCCGCTCGGCCGCGGCTTTCCGGAATGCAGCCGACGCCAGGAAACTCTGGCTGCGTTCTTGGCGGCAGCGGAACGTCGTCCAAACCGCTCCCACTCCAAGTAGCGCAGAGTGCGTTTGAGCCCCCGCCGCACGAAAGAAAACTTAGGGTTCATAGCCTATTCGGGTTCTCAAGAACCGTACTTTGCGTAGCGAACAACCGCTTTTGACGCGGAGGTATGACATGGCACGCATAGGTAACACTACCCGGCAAGACCGCGCGGCTCATGCCCACCCATGGCCAGGTTCTGATCCTCCAAGCGTGCGATCTGCGACTTGTACTTGCGTTCGCTTTGTCGCGGCCGTTGTCCTTGCGTTATCCGCCCTTTCGCAAACGGCAGCCGCTCAATCCGGAGAGTGTCTGAGCGGAGGGTGCGCGCTCACCGCAAGTCAATTCCCCGCAGCTTTGCAAAGTACCACGTCCACATCGTTCGTTACCGTTGCCACCAATATATGGGCGGGCGAGTGGGCTCGGTACAGCGTCACGAACGGCAACACCTATGAGTGGACTCTTTGTTCATCGGACGGAGCGAACGCTTCCTACGACGCCACGATGACGTTGCGGACCGACGCCAGCCCCGGCTCGGTCATTTGCTACAGCGATGATTTTTGCACAAATGCGGTCGGACTTAACCGCGCGCCGAAACTGCGATGGACAGCCACATTCACGGGAGTTGTGCGCGTTCAAATCAATCTCTACGTCAATAGCTCGAATCCATGCGGTACAAATCAGGTCAATACAACCCTTCGCTGGCGTGTCGCTGGCGCCTCCACCGGGACGGTGGTGTCGACGCTGCGGAACCAGAACGGCGTGAACGCCCCGG
>CAYVSR010000021.1:10553-13548 GCA_964453125.1 uncultured Phycisphaeraceae bacterium
CGAACCCCACCTTCGGCACTACGGACTCGTGGAACTGGACCAACGCCTTCACCGTCGGGCCGTCCACCGGGACGGTGGTGTCGACGCTGCGGAACCAGAACGGCGTGAACGCCCCGGCGTCCGGGACGCGGTTCCTCCTGTACACCAGCCCGACGCGTCAGATCAGCGGCTCGAATCCCGCCACGTTCTCGAACGTGCCGGCGGGGTCGTCGTACCTGATTGAGGGGTACCACAACGGCGGCACTCCTTGGGGCGAGGAGTTCTGGCAGAGCCAGCAGACGGGCAACGTGCCGGCGGGCGGGACGGTCTCGCCGATCCTGACGCGTCAGTACCCTTACGCGACAGAGGTAAAGCTCTTCAACACGTCCACCAATCAAGAGATTGCGCAGGGCTCCTCGATCCCGTACAACACGCCGGTGCAAGCCCGGGTGACGGTGCGGAACAACGTTCCATCGACTCAGTTGAGCGTGCGCGTCCGCTTCGTCTTCGACCAGAATCAGTCGACGTCGTACGACTGCGACTCGGGCGATTCGTCTCCGCAGATGGTGAACGGCAGCGGGGGCACGGCGATGTACAACTTCACCTTCTGTGCGCCCACCGTCACGGGGCAGTGGTGGTTCACACTTCGGGTCCAGACAGCCACTGGGCCGAACCCCACCTTCGGCACTACGGACTCGTGGAACTGGACCAACGCCTTCACCGTGCAGCAGCCAGCTAGCCGCGGGATCACTGTACTCATCCATGGATTCGAGCCAACTGGAAAGGGCTTCTTGTCGGGCTTCGACCCGATCGACGAATACTGGGACGACGACCGTGATTTTGTCGGCGCACTGCTGCGCGCGTACAGCGGTGGGCTGGTGTTTGTGTACGACCGACAAACAGGCGCATTCACTCAGGACACACGCCTGCACCCGACCTGGCCCCCCGCCAATACAGAAGGGGAGATCGTGCTCGTTCACAACTGGGCTCGACCTTCAAACGACCCGATCTCTGGCGAGGCCGAAGCAGCCGCGGACGCACTCTACGCTGCCATGGTTGACCACGGATACTTGGACCCTGAGCAAGGCACAGCGCCGAAGCCTGTTCATCTCATCGGCCACAGCCGTGGCACGGTAGTGGCCAGCGAACTTGCGCAGCGGATGGGTGCATATGGCATCCCACTTAATCATGTGACGTACCTAGATGTTCATGACTGGGATGAACCCGATGTGCTTGTCGATGGCGAGTTCCATGATCCCGCAGTGCAGGTCTGGAGCAACACGGAATACGCCAACACGTTCTGGCAAGAGCTCTCGCCTCTGGGGCTGCCGCCTTGCGCGATTCCTAGCGGCCGACAACTGACTCACATCGTGGCACAGTATCCGCACCAGCACGCCCTTACCCCGTTGCCTGGTTTCGGATCATGTGATTCGCTGCCTCCTCCCAACCCACATGGCAAGGTTATTGACTGGTATCTGGGCACCATTGAGCCTGGGACACAGAACCCGGCATGGTACACAGACGGTACGGGTCTCAATGTCGGGTTCTCCTACTGGCAAAGCAGAGGAGGGCACACTTGGACAAACCCGTCAGGCCAAGGTCGGAATCCAGTGGCACCCCGTGCCAACCCCACTACCTTTGATGACATCATCGAGTTCGGCCCCGGGAAGCCGCCGAACTGCAGCGACGACAATCAGGCGTCACCCTACTTGTTTCTGGGAGATTTCGAACTATGCGATCTCTCTACGTCTCAGCCCGCAGGTTGGGTATATCACCAGCCTGACGGCCTGCTGAACATAGGTCACTTGGCCACCGATCCCGGTGGGAACCGATACCTTGAGCTGGATTTCCAAGCCCGTCGAGCTCGTCACAACCGGCTTTATGTTCCTCATGACGCCCATTTCCTGACATTCGAGATGTGGACCATCGTCGCGCGACAAGGGAAGTACCTGCGAGTGTGGCTCGAACAGAGGAACGGACAACGAACTGAGATTGCAACGTTCCCTCTTGACGTGACAAGCGCAGGCTTCAACCCCGTAAGCGTGTTGATCCCAACGGCCCATCGCGGCCAGGTCCGGTTGCTCTCTTTCGAGATGGATGAAGGCGTCACGGTCCTTGGCACGCCCGAAGTGGGGATCGATGATGTTCGCTTTAGCCGAGTCTCCTGCCCAGGCGACGCCAACGGCGACGGCACGGTGAATTTCCTCGATCTCAACATCGTGCTCAGCGACTATGGCATGACTGGCGCACCAGGGTCGCTACAGAGCGACCTCGATGGCGATGGCGATTGCGACTTCATTGACCTCAATATTGTGCTGAGCAACTATGGCGTGACGTGCTGAACTGCGACCGGAGAACAGGGCCTCAGGTTCGAGTTGTCAGTTCGAGCTGAGTGCCTATGCTAGATGTGGTCTGAAGCAGCGTCGAAGCTCCGTTTGTGCGCTCTCCCACACGTCCCTGCTCACCAGCGCCGGGTGCGCATCGCGGCAGACCAGCCAGTCCGACTCAGGGTTGTCGAACGTTCTCCGGAGATCCGCATCCAGCCGCTCCGTCGCAACCCCGTTCGAGACGCGAAAGAACTTCGCCAGGGAGCGCCGGTTCCAGACGATGTCTCCCGCGTACGCGGGCTGGCGGAGCATGTTGTCGACGGCCATGCTGCACCACTCGCCGCGGGAGCCGGGGCTCCACCCGGGCCCGCGCGCGGTGGACCAGCCCTCGCGCCGTAAGACCTTGGAGATCTCGAACAAGCGCATCGCGTGCGTCACTCGCAGTTCGAAAATGCGCTGCACGGTCGCCACCCGGATCGGCTCGCTGGGCGTGAGTCGACACACGTCTCGTTTGCTCACCACATGCGGCTCGCCGCGGCTCAATCGCTGAATGAGCTCGCCCTTGGGCGTGAGCAGGAGCTTCGTGCCGTCGCGCTCGTATCGCACGTGGAACCGCACGAAGCCGTCGATCGTTTCGTACCGCAGGTCGTAGCCGTGCGGCGGCATGCCGCCCAGCCATGTGCCCCGCG
>CAYVSR010000022.1:0-13458 GCA_964453125.1 uncultured Phycisphaeraceae bacterium
CATGACGGACCCGGAGTTCTCCGACCGCACCTACATCGAGCCCATCACCCCCGCCGCGGTGCGCAAGATCATCGCCCGCGAGCGCGAGATGGGAACGCCCATCGACGCCCTCCTGCCCACGCTGGGCGGCCAGACCGCGCTCAACTGCGCCTGCGCCCTGTGGGACGACGGCACGCTCACCCGCGAGCGCGTCGAGATGATCGGCGCCTCGCGCGAGGTCATCCACCGCGCCGAAGACCGCGGCGAGTTCCGCAAGGTCTGCGAGGCCATCGGCCTCCGACTCCCCCCCGCCCGCGCCGTCACCACCCTCGAGGACGCCCTCGAGTTCCTCGGCGAGATCGGCCTCCCCGCGATCATCCGCCCCGCGTTCACGCTCGGCGGCGCCGGCGGCGGCATCGCCTACAACCGCGAGGAGTTCGAGGACATCGTCACCCGCGGCCTGCGCGCCTCCATGATCGGCCAGGTCCAGGTCGACAAGTCCGTCCTCGGATGGAAGGAATACGAACTGGAGGTTGTGCGCGACAAGCGCGACAACTGCATCATCGTCTGCGGCATCGAGAACATCGACGCCATGGGCGTGCACACCGGCGACTCCATCACCGTCGCGCCCATCCAGACGCTCTCCGACAAGGAGTACCAGCGCATGCGCGACGCGGCCATCGCGATCATGCGCGCGGTGGGCGTCGAGACGGGCGGCTCGAACGTGCAGTTCTGCGTCAACCCCGCCGACGGCGAGATGCTCGTCGTCGAGATGAACCCGCGCGTGTCGCGCTCGAGCGCGCTGGCCAGCAAGGCCACCGGCTTCCCCATCGCCAAGATCGCCGCGAAGCTCGCCGTCGGCTACACCCTCGACGAACTGATGAACGACGTGACGGGCACGACGAGCGCCTGCTTCGAGCCCTCGATCGACTACGTCGTCGTCAAGATGCCGCGCTGGACCTTCGAGAAATTCCCCGAGGCGGACCAGACGCTCACCACGCAGATGAAGTCCGTCGGCGAGGCGATGGCCATCGGGCGCACCTTCAAGGAGGCGCTGCAGAAGGCCATCCGCTCGATGGAGGTCAAGCGCTTCGGCCTCGGCCTCGACCGCAACGACCAGTGGCTGATGGTCGGGCGGGCCCGGAACGACGCCGAGCGCGAGCGCCTGCGCAACAGCGACGGCGAGCCGATGGCCTGGCCCATCCCCGAGGACAAGCTCACGCGCAAACTCGCCATCCCCTCGCAGGGCCGGCTCTACTACATCCGTTACGCGTTCAAACTTGGCTGGACGGTCGAACGCGTGCACGCGCTCTCGAAGATCGACCCCTGGTTCCTCGATCAGCTGCGCCAGCTCGTCGAGTTCGAGGACCGCCTGACCGCCGTCGCCCGCCTCGACGACGCCGCCGCCGATCTGTTCTTCGACGCCAAGCGCCTGGGCTATTCCGATGCGCAGCTCGCCAACCTGTGGCTCGGCTCGATCAACGCGGCGAAGATCCTGCAGGTGCGCCGGCGGCGCGAGAGCCTCGGCGTGCGCCCCGTCTTCAAACTGGTTGACACCTGCGCCGCCGAGTTCGAGGCGATGACGCCCTACTACTACTCCACCTACGAGACCGGCGCATCGCGCGTCGATCCCTCCGGCGCGGTCACCGCCGTCCCCGCGCGCGACGACGCCCGCGACCCCGGGCGCGAGATGGTCGTGATCCTCGGGGGCGGGCCCAACCGCATCGGCCAAGGCATCGAGTTCGACTACTGCTGCGTGCACGCCGCGTACGCCGGGCGCGAGATGGGCCTCGCGACGGTCATGATCAACTCGAACCCCGAGACGGTCAGCACCGATTACGACACGTCCGACCTGCTCTTCTTCGAGCCCCTCACCCTCGAAGACGTCCTCAACGTCGTCGAGCGCCTCAACGGCGGCGGGCCGGGGGGTGTGTCCGGCGCGGGCGGGCCGGTGCGCGGCGTGATCGTGCAGTTCGGCGGGCAGACGCCCCTTAACCTCGCCCACGGCCTCCACGCCGCGGGCGTGCCCCTCGTCGGCACCTCGCTCGACTCGATCGACTTGGCCGAGGACCGCAAGCGCTTCGACGCACTGCTCGAGCGCCTCGACCTGCGCCGGCCGGCCAGCGGCATCGCCCATGCTCTCGACGAGGCCGTGGCCATCGCCAAGCGCATCGGCTACCCCGTGCTCGTGCGCCCGTCGTACGTGCTGGGCGGGCGCGGCATGGAGGTCTGCCCGGACGAGCCCGCCCTGCGCCAGTATGTGCTGCGCGCCGTCGATATCTCCGACTTCGCCGACGCCCCGGTGCTCATCGACCGCTTTCTGGGCGACGCCACCGAGGTCGATGTGGACGTCGTCGCCGACTTCGAGCCCTCGGGCGCATCCAAAGACCCGCGTTCGGAAGAACGCGGTCCCCGGGACCAAGTCTCCGGACGCGCGGTCATCTGCGGCGTGATGGAGCACATCGAGCAGGCGGGCGTGCACTCGGGCGACAGCGCCTGCGCCGTCCCGCCCTACGCGCTCTCGCCGCGCACCGTGGCTCGAATCAAGGACATCTGCCGCGGCCTCGCGCGCGAACTGCGCGTCAACGGCCTGATGAACGTGCAACTCGCCCTCAAGGACGACGAGATCTACATCCTCGAGGTGAACCCGCGCGCCTCGCGCACCGCGCCGTTCGTGAGCAAGGCGCTGGGCGTCTCGTGGCCGTCCGTCGCGGCCAAAGTCATGCTCGGGCGCTCGCTCGACGACCTCGGCGTCGAGGAGATCGACAACCCCGGGCATTATTCCGTCAAGGCGCCCGTCTTCCCGTTCGCCAAGTTCCCCGGGGTCGACGTGGCGCTGGGGCCGGAGATGCGCTCGACCGGCGAGGTGATGGGCATCGACGAGTCGTTCCCCGTCGCGTTCGCCAAGGCCATGATGGGCGCCGGCGTGGACCTACCCACCAGCGGCAACGTCTTCCTCTCGGTGCGCGAGACGGACCGGGCGCGAATCGTGGAGGTCGCGCGGGCGCTGCGCCAGATGGGGCTGGGCGTCTACACCAGCGCGGGAACGGGCGAGTTCCTCGCGCGCCAGGGCGTGCGGACCAACGTGCTCCAGAAGATCGCCGCCGGCGCACGACCAAACGTGCTCGACATGCTGGCCAGCGGCGAGATCCAGCTGGTCATCAATACGCCCACGCGAACGGGGTGGAGCACCGACGAGGGGCGCATCCGCTCCACGGCGGTGCGCCTTGGCGTGCCGATGGTGACCACGGCGACTGGGGCGCTCGCCGCGGTCCGCGCCATCGAGGCGCTCCGCGCGGGGGACTGGGGCGTCGCGGCGCTGCAGGACTACGCCGGCCAGCCCGCCGCGGTCTGACTACCGGCACGAGCCTGCCGAGCGCAAGAACCGCGCCCCGCGCCGCGTGCGCCTGCGCACCACGCGCAAGGGTCGCCGGCGAACGCCGACCACCGGGCGCTTCCCGCGAGTTCTTGCCCCATTTGTTATCGGGAACTCAACCGCGCTCCGGGCGTCGCCGATCTTGAGTGCATCGGACGGAATACAGCCGTTCCTCGGCGCGCGCCGATTCTCATGGGCGCGACCGGGACGGCGCTCGGCACAGGAGCCGCAGGCGATGCAGACGCGAACCAGCATGGTCGAGGGCGAGCGGGCCCGCCAGGAGGCCCGCAAGATGTTCCAGCGCGTGCTGGCGAACTGGGCGTGCGACCTGCTCGCGCTCCGGTCCGGCGGGCTCGACCGCCCCGTCCGGCGCACGCACGGGTCCGGCCTTGGGGTCCGGCGCGCGGCGTGAGCCGACACGGCCCGGCCTCGCGGGGCGCCCCCGCCCGCTGGCCCCGGGTTCGCTGTCAGGAGCGAGAGCATGTCCGGAATCAGCACAAGCGTCGGGCCGTTCAGCGGCATCAACTCGGGCGAGCTCATCAACCAGCTCCTGGCTGTCGAGGCGCGCCCCAAGCAGCTCGCCCAGGCGCGGGTCGGCTCGCTCCAGTCCCAGCGCGCGGCGCTGCTGGACATCAACTCCACCCTGCTGGCCCTCAAGACCGCCTCGGGGGCCATCCGCACCAACAAGACCTTCAAGAGCGCCAAGGCCGTCAGCAGCAACGAGGCAGTCCTCACCGCCACCGCCTCCAACACCGCCTCGCCCGGCGCGTACAAACTGAACGTCTCGCGCCTCGTCAGCACCCAGCAGCAGATCTCCCGCGGCTTCATCGACCGCGACACCACCGGCGTCCAGGCCACCAAGGTCACCATCGAGACCGGCGGCGGGCGCGTGGAATCAGAGACATCGCTCGCCGCGCTCAACGGCGGCGCCGGGGTCGCCCGGGGCAAGATCCGGCTCACCGACCGCTCCGGCGCCACCAGCGTCGTGGACCTCTCCACCGCCGTGACCGTCGCGGACGTCCTCTCGGCGATCAACTCCAACGGCACGGCGCAGGTCACCGCCTCCGTCGTCGACGACCGGCTCGAGATCACCGACACCAGCGGGTCGACGAGCGGCAACCTCAAGATCGAGAACGTCGCCGGGTACACCACGGCTGCGAGCCTCGGCATCGCGACCTCGGGCTCGGGGGTGGCGGCCAGCGCGTTCTCCGGCTCTCGCATCAACTACGTCGGCGCCTCGACGCCCCTCTCCTCGCTCAACGACGGCGCGGGCGTGTCCTTCCGCTCCGGCCTCGCCGTGGGCACCGCGGACATCAAGATCACCGCCCGCGACGGCACGGTTCTGAACATCGAGCTCGGCCGGCGCGAGATCTCGGGCCCCGGCCCCGAACCCGGTGATCCGCCGGTGATCACCGTCTCCCAGACCGCCGCCACGACCCTGCAGGACGTCGTCGACCGCATCAACAACAACGCCGCCAACGGGGGCAGCGCGTCGGTCGTCGGCGACGAGCTCAAGGTGACCGCGAGCATCGACCCCACCAGCAACCGCCTCGTGCTCACCGACCGCACCGGCTCCACCTCCACCGCCCTCGCCGTCGCCGAGGGCGACGCCACCGACGCCACCCGCACCACCGCGCGCGACCTGGGTCTCACCGGGCCGTCCAGCGGCGTGACCCTCAACGGGCGCCGCCTGATCTCGACCATCAACTCGACCCTCGCCTCGACCCTCAACGGCGGGTCGGGCCTGAACCTCGGCGACCCGCTCATCACGCCCCAGTTCTTCATCACGCAGAAGAGCGGGAACAATTTCGGCGTCGACACCATCACCGGCGACGACTCGCTCGCCCAGATCGTCCGCAAGATCAACACGGCCAGCGGCAATCCCGGCACGCTGGTCGCCACGATCAACCGCGCCGGCAACGGGATCGTCATCACCGACACGTCCTCCGGCGCGGGCAGCCTGGTCATCGCCGACGACGAGGGGCAGATCGCCGTGGGCCTCAAGATCGCCACCAACGGCGACGCCGACGGCGTGGTCGAGTCGGGCAACCTGCAGGCGCGCTGGATCAGCGCCTCCACCCGCCTCGCCGACCTCAATCAGAAGACGGGCGTGGGGACGGGCGTCATCCGCCTGACGGATTCGACGGGCCAGTCCAACACGGTGACGATCGGCGACAGCCTCAAGACCATCGACGACCTCATCAAGACCATCAACGCCTCGCCCACCAAGGTGAAAGCCAGGATCAACGCCACCGGCGACGGCCTGCTCTTCGAGGACACCGCCTCCCCCGCCGGCGCCTCCAAGATCAAGGTCGAGGACGTCTCGGGCTCGGTCGCGCGCCGGCTCAACGTCGCCGCCGAATCCGCCAGCGCCACCGTCGGCCTGAACAAGATCGACGGCACGTTCGAGAAGACCGTCACTCTGCTCGCGACCGACACGCTCAACGACATCGCCGGCAAGATCAACGCCGCGGGCGCGGGCGTCACGGCGGCGATCATCTCCGACGGCGCCAGCGCCGCGCCGCACAGGCTCACCTTCACCGCCCGCGCCTCGGGCGCCATCGGGCGCAGCATCGTGGACTTCACCGCCGCCGCGGGCGTGGACCTGGGGATCACGACCCTCACCGAGGGGCGCGACGCGGTCGCGTTCTTCGGCGCCGCCGACCCGGCGCAGGGCATCCTGCTCTCGAACAACGCGAACACGCTGGACAACGCGATCACCGGCGTCTCCATCGACCTCAAGACCACCTCGACCGCGCCCGTCGAGATCGTCGTCTCGCGCGACACCGCCGCGATCGAGGGCGGCATCGAGGCGATCGTCTCCGCGTTCAACAAGGTTCTCGAGAAGCTGAAGCGCTACGACGCCTACGACGCCGACACCAAGAAGGCCGGCATCCTGCTGGGCGACAGCAGCGTGGCGACCGTCCGGTCGGGCATCTACCGCGTGGCCCAGGGCACGGCACAGAATGTCTCGGGCCGCTACCAGCGCCTCACCGACGTGGGCGTGAAGGTTGGCTCCGGCGGCAAGCTGGAATTCGACCGCACCCGCTTCCGCGACGCCTACAACACCGACCCCCAGGCCGTGGAGGACCTCTTCGGCGCCTTCACGCAGGAGGCGCCCAGTTCGAGCGTGGGACCCAACGGCGAGCCCCTGCCCGCCGGCGCGCAGACGACCACGCCCGCCTCGACCCCCAGGGTCACCACCGCCGGCCTCGCCGAGCAGTTCCGGATCCTGTCCGACGGGCTGACCAACGGCGTGGACGGGGTGCTGACGCGGCGCGATCGGGCGATCGAGGGGCAGATCGGGGTGCAGTCCGACCGCATCGAATCGTTCGACGCCGCGCTGGATCGCAAGCGTGCTCGCCTTGAGCGCCAGTTCCAGGCGATGGAGCAGGCGATCGCCTCGCTCCGCACCCAGCAGAGCGCCCTGGGCTCCATCACCGCCATCCGCTGATCACGCCGCTCAACTGGCCCGACGCGCGGGCCGATGTTGCAACCGCCATGACGCAGGACCTCCAGAACGCCTACCTCCGCGCCAAGGTCTACTCGGCCACGCCGGAGGAGCTCCGGCTGATGCTGCTCGACGGCGCCCTGCGCTTCACGCGCCAGGCGCGCGAGGGGCTGGCCGCGAAGAACTACGAGACGTCGTTCGCCGGCTTCAGCAACGCCCGCGCGATCCTGCTCGAACTCGCCCAGTCGGTCTCGCCCGAGACCGATGAGACGCTCCGCGCGAATATCTCCGGCGTGTATATGTTCATCTACTCGCGCCTGATCGACGCGAACCTCGAGAAGAGCCCCGCCATCGTGGACGAGGCCATCTCGCTGCTCGAGTACGAGCGCGAAACGTGGGCGCTGTACCTCGAGAAACTCGCCGGGCGCACCGCGCCCGCCGCGACCGAGACGGCGCGCGCGATCGAGCCCGCTGAGACCGACGCTGCCCAGCGCCCCGCGCTGTGCGTGCAGGCCTGACCGGCCCCCCCTTTCAATCCGCCCGGGCCAGCTGCGCCGCGAGGTTGTCGAACACCTGCTCGGGGTTCGCGTTCCAGTCCAGGCGCCGCTCGGCCTCGGCGATCAGGTCGGTCGCGCGCAGGCGCGGGTCGTGCTCGCACGATCGTTCGCCCGCGCACGCGCGCACCCGCTCTCGCGCCCACTGGTTCAGCAGCGCGAACACCGTGGCGGCGGCGGCCTTGCTCGCCGCGTCCTTGCTCGCGTTCGGGCCCGCCTTCGCCACGCGACGCTCCGCGTCCTCGCTCACCAGCGCCTTGACCTCCGGCGCGAACTCCGCGGGGTAGCGCCCGCGCTCCATCTCTCTGAGCAGCGGCGCCAGCCTGCCCGACCACTCGAACAGCCCCGCCTCGTGGGCGCGCAGCAGCGCCCCCGGCGAGCCCGCCGCGAAGCGCAGCAGCCAATCCGTCCGGGCGCTGTCCGCCTCGATCCCCGAGCGCGCCAGCCAGCGGCGCATGTCCACCTCGGGCAGGGCGCCGAAGGGCACGCGCTGGCAGCGCGAGCGGATGGTCGCCGGCAGGTCCGAGTCCTGCTCGGTCACCAGCACGATGACCACGCCGGGCGCGGGTTCTTCAAGCGTCTTGAGCAGCGCGCCGTGCCCCTCGTGCGCGATCAGGTGCGCCTCGTCCACAAGGAACACCCGGCGCGCCCGCGACGCCGTCGAGACCGACGCGGCGCGCGTCGCCGGCTCGATCAGGAACTCGAGCAGCGCTTCGAGCGCGATCGTCCGTTGCTTCTGGTCGCGCACCTGCTTGCTGCGCGAGACCGCCGCGAGTTCCTTCGTCACGATGTACAGGTCGGGGTGCGACCCGCTCGCCAGAAGGCGCTGCGTCTCGCTCGAGGGGTCCGGCTCGATCTCCCCGGCGAGGTTCGGCTCGGAGGTCGGGTCCAGCAGCAGGCCGGCGAACGCCCGAGCCGCGAGCATCTTGCCCACGCCGTCGGGCCCGTGGAACACCCAGGCGTGGTGCAGCCTGCCCGAGGCCACGGCACGCCGGAGCGTCTCGACCGCGCGGGGCTGCCCGAGCACGTCAGCAAAGGTGGGCGCCGCCATCGACCCAAGGGTATCGCCCGCGAGGCGCCCCGCCCGAGTCGCCAATCGCCGGTTCAGGCGGTGAGATCGACCGAGCGACCGATGGCCACGCCCGTCGCAACCTCGTTGACGTCCGCCGACCGGGTGTACATGCGGAACGCGCCGGCCTGGGCCGGGGAGGGCGTCGGGGATGCGCCGGCGGGGCTGAAATCGAGCCTGGCGTCGATCCGTGCGGCGACAAGGGAGTTCGCGCCGGCGGGCATCGCGGGCCGGGCCGGGCTCACGCCGTAGGCCCTGGCGACCTGCGAGGACCCAAATGTCACGCCTGAGATCTTCATGGGGAAGGCAGGATAGCCCGAGGCCAACCCCCGGCGCCACCGTAGGGGCCCGAGCGGCGGGGAGAGATGGTTTTCGGACACAGGCGTCGCGGTTGTGGAAAAAGGCGCTTGGGTTTGTGCGACCGCCCTGTACACTGGCCCGTCGTTTCCGCGACAGAGGGGTGATTGCGCAAGGGGTGCGCCTGGCGATGCCGCCGGCGCGCCGGAGTTGTCTGGAAGGAGAGCGCCCGTGATCGCATCTGGCCTGGTTGTGGTCCGCCTCGCGGCGGTGATGGCGGCGACTGGCGGCACGGGCGCTGGGGGGCCGTCCCGGCTCTACGTCAACGGCGCCCTGAGCGCGCCTGGCAACGGGCAGTCGTGGCAGACCGCGTACAACAACTTGGAGACGGCGCTGTCCGTTGCTCGTGTCGTGGGCAGCCCGGTCACTGAGATCTGGGTCGCGCAGGGCGTCTACCTGCCCTCGCGCATCACCATCGCCGGCGACGATCGCTCCAAGACGTTCGAACTGCCCGGCGGCGTCTCGCTGCACGGCGGGTTCCAGGGCAACGAGGTCAGCCTCACGCCCTCCCATCAGCGCGCTCGCACGCCCTCTCTGCTGTCGGGCGACCTCGCCGGCGACGACGACGGCACCTTCAACAACTACTTCAACAACGCCTACCAGGTCTGCAGGTACTCCGGCGGCGTGAACGGGTCGGAAGCGGTCACGCTCACCGGCTTCGACATCCGCGGCGGAAACGCCGACAACACGCAGTTCTTCGGGCGCGACGCCGGCGGCGCCATCTCGGCGACCGGCGGCAGCGTGCGCTTCGAGGACGGTCGCCTGTACCGCAACGTCGCCGTCGGCGCGGGCGGCGCAGTCCATGCCGAGTCTGCCAACATCCGCATTCTGAACGCGCAGGTCTTCGACAACCGCGCCGGCTTTGGCGGCGGCGTCGCGCTCCAGTATTTCCTCCTCGCCGACGGCGTCTCCCCCTCCGCCACCTTCACCAACGCCGCCTTCAGCGCCAACCACGCCACCGGCGACGCCGGCGCCATCTTCAGCCAATCGCACACGGTCACCATCACCAACTGCACCATCGCCCTCAACACCGCCGGCGGTCAGTGCGGCGGCTTCCTCAACGATTTCGGCAACGCCCGCGTCCAGAACTCCGTCGTCTTCAGCAACTCCGATGACGCCGGACAGACCCTCTTCTCGCAGCTCACCTCGTACAAGGGCGACACCCTCGTCACCAACTCCTGCGTCCAGGACGGTCAGTCGCTCGGCGGCTCCAACATCTCCGCTGACCCCCGCTTCCGTTCGCCCATGGAGAGCGGGCCGGGCTTCGCCGGCGACTTCCATATCGCCGTCGACTCCCCGTGCATCGACGCGGGCGACAACAACGCCGACACCGACATCTCGCTCGGCGGCGTGCAGCCCATCGGCCCCGTGGGCATCTTCGGCATCGACCGCATCGCCGACGGCGACCACCTCGGCGTCGCGACGGTGGACATGGGCTTCTCCGAGATCCAGTTTTTCGAGAACGTCTTCTGGCGCGGCGACGGCGGCGAGGGCGGCATCAGCCAGCCCGGGAGCTGGTACGGCGGCGCCGTGCCGCGCAGCTTCGACCCCCTCGCGTTCGAACTCCCGGGAGAGTCGGTCGCGTACGTCACGAACCCGTTCAGCGCCGGCCTGCTGCACGTGCGCACCGGCGACGCCCGGTTCCTGCTCGGCGACGAGCTCAACCTGACCTATCCGACGTCGCAGCCCTTCGACCCCTCCATCGTGGTCGACGGAGACGGCTCGATGACCTTCGAGGGCCTCCCGCGCGGCAAGCAGGGGAGCTCCATCGTTTACGGCGATGTCGTCAGCGTCGGCCTCAACGGGCCCGGCGAGCTGCGCGTGCAGTGGCCCGCCACCCTCGCCGCGGACCAGCTCTGGATCGGCGCCGGCACGACGCCCGCCGATTCCGGCGTGGCGTTCGTCGAGTTCGGCGCCGAGGTCTTCGTCGGCAATCTGCTGACCGTCGGGCGCTCGCACGGCGAGTTGCACGTGTCCGGCGGCTCGGTTGTCGAAGTCGAAACCGACGGCGTCGTCCCGTCGGGCGCTGTCATCGGCGACGATGGCGCGGGCGTCCTGCGCGTCACCGACAAGTCGGCCTTCGGGACTTTCGGCGACCCCTCCGGCACGTCCATCGACCGCTTCGCAGTCGGCTTCGGCTCGAGCGCCGATGTTGAGGTCGCCGGCGTCGGCGCCGACATCGACTTGCGCGCCCGGATCGTCAACGTCGGCGAGGCTGGCGCCGCGCAGCTCCGCGCCGTCGACGGCGGCTCTCTCACGTTCGACGCGGGGCGCGTCGCCCTCGGCTCGCACGCGGGATCGACCGGCGACATCCGCGCGCTCGGCGGCGGATCCGTCACGATCTCCACGCCGGACTTCGTCGTCGGCTCCGCCGGCCAGGGCGTCCTCGTCGCGAGCGGCGACGAGACCACCGACATCACCGTCAACGCCGGCTCCGCGGTCTTTGCGCACCAGCCCGGCTCCAACTCGTACACCGAGATCGGGGCGATCGCGCCCGGCGGGAACGATGACGCCGAGGTCTCCATCGGCGCCGACGACATCGTCTTCAGCCTCGGCGGCTCGGGCCAGACCTTCCTTCGCTTCGACCTTCCGACGCTCACGACCAACGCGCTCAACGGCGTGCAGGTCGCCGTCGACCCCGGCTCGTCGCACTTCTTCCGCCTCTACTCCGGCGCCACCTGGAACGACCTCAGCCCCGAGCCGATCCGCTTCGGCGTCGGCGGCGTGGCCTCGCTGCTCATGGACCCCGGCGCCGTGATCAACACCGCGTCCGGCATCGAGATCGGCCCCGGCTCCAGCATCGTCGGCCAGACGTCCATCGTCGGCGACGTGCTCAACACCGGCATCCTCGACCCCGCGGTGGACAACGCCGGCCTGCCCTACGGCGGGCGCATGGTGATCGACGGCGATTACACGCAGCTCCGCCTCACCGGCGCCGCGGCGTCCGAGTCGGGCGCGCTGATCATCCGTCAGGGCGGCGCCGGGCCCGATGGGCACTCGGGCCTGGTGGTCAACGGCACGGCGAACCTCGCGGGCGGGCTGTTCGTCCGCTTTGATCCCGGGTTCCTCCCCGGCGCGAGCAACGCGTTCAAGATGAGCGTGCTCGAGGCCGACGCGATGAACGGCGCGTTCGACGTCGCGTTCTTCCCCGGCTTCCCCGACACGCGCTACATGCGCCTGGCGTACAGCCAGGGCGCCCGCCTCGCGGACGGCACGTTCGGCGTCGCCGCCGTGGTCACCACCGACATCCTCGAGTCGGGCGTGCAGTTCCCCGGCCCGCAGTCGTTCCCCGCGCCGGGCGAGCCCAACTGGGCCGCGCTGGGCGACGTGGACGGCGACAACGACCTTGACCTCATCATCACCATTCCCGACATCGACCCGCAGATGCCCGGCGCCGTCGCCGTGCTGTTCAACGCCGGGCTCGACGGCATGGGCGCGTGGCTTGGGTTCTCCGGCTCGCAGCAGTTCGCGTGCGGGGCCTCGCCGGCCGCGGTCATCGCGGCGGACATGGACCTCGATCTCGACATCGACCTCGTCGTGGCCAACACGGGCGACGACGACATCTCCGTCTACACCAACGACGGCGCGGGCAACTTCACGCGGATCGACTACGCGACCGGCGGCGACGAGCCCATCTCGCTGTGCGCCGCCGACTTCGAGACGGGCTTCGGCCTCGACATCGCGGTGGTGCACCGCGCGTCGCGGGACCTCGTGCTGATGGTCAACGACGGCCTGCGCGTCCTCAACCCCCGCCCGCCGCAGAACATGGCCCAGGGTCAGGAGCCCACCAACGTCGGCGCCGGCGGCATGGACGAGGACAAGGACATCGACATCGCCGTCTCGAACATCGGCATGAACGCGGACGGCCGCGGCGTGGCCGGCTCGGGCATGGTGTCGATCTTCCTCAACGACGGCTCGAACGCGCTCCCGCGCCTCGACTTCGGCGCGGGCGACGGCGCCACGTCGGTCGTCGTCGCGGACTTCGATCAGGACGGCGCCAACGACGTCGCCACCGCCGACAAGGGCGCCGACACCATCTCCATCCTGCTCAACACCGGCGCCGGCGGCGTGCTCAACGCGGCCGTCGCCCTCCAGGTCGGCGCCAACCCGCCCTCGCTCGCGTACGCCGACATCGACGGCGACGCGGACCCGGACCTCGCGGTGGTCGCTTCCGCCGCGACCGACGGCGTCGAGCCCGTCGTGCGCGTGCTCCGCAACAACCTTTTCAATGGCCAGCTCGCCTTCGCGCCCGCGGCCAACCTGTTCGAGGGCACGCAGCCCAAGTTCGTCCTGACCGGCGACGTGGACAACGACTCCGACCCGGACGTCATCTCGCTCAACAACGGCACACTCTTCGTTTCCGGGCGCGGCTTCGAGCCCATCGTGGTCGCACTGACCGACCTCTTCCTGACCGGCGACGCCAACAGCGACGGCGTCGTGGACATGCTCGACCTCAACATCGTCCTCTCCGAGTGGACGATGACCGGGCCCAACCTCCTGGGCGACGTCAACCACGACGGCGTCGTCGACTTCTCCGATCTCAATCTCGTGCTGGCGTACTACGGCGCCGGTCGCTGAGCCCGCACGCCACCCCGCGAACGAACAAGGCCCCGGGCGCCTCGCGCGACCGGGGCCTTTCTCATGGGCGCCGGCCGGGCCGCGTCCACAATGC
>CAYVSR010000023.1:0-10529 GCA_964453125.1 uncultured Phycisphaeraceae bacterium
GCTCGTCGTGAGTTTCCGCCAGTCGTTGAGCAGGAAGCCGGCGTGCGCGGCCTCGGCCTCGTCGCCCGAGGCTATCGCGGCGGCGTGGCGTTTCTTGATGTCCCCCTCCATGGCGTAGACCTCCTGGAACGCGTTGTGCTGCATCGCGTTGCCCAGCCACGCGGAGAGGTCCCGCTCGGTGTCCGCCCAACTCGTGAGGTTCGGCGCGTCGTACTCGCCCACGGCGTCGAAGTGGTCGAGCGCCTCGCTGGGCGTGTTGAAGTAGTTGTGCCCGGGGTTCACATCGAAGATCTTCTCTGGCAGCACGTCGAGGAACTGGAAGATGCCCGTCTCGGCCCACTGGTGCTCGCCGAGGGTCTCGTAGTCCATGAACAGGTTGCAGAGGTAACCGTCGCCGTTGATCTGGTTCACCCACTTGGCGAACTTCTCGGCGGTGAGGGGCCAGTCCGCCCAGCCGCGGTTGCTGAAGCGGAAGGCCACGTCGTCCGACAGCCGGTAGTTCTTGAGGAGCAGGCGGAACGCCTTGCCGCGCGCGGCGGCGTCGGGGTCGGTGTAGCCGGCGGGTCGGTAGAGGTAGTTGGGCGAGCGGAAGCCGAGCAGCCAGTCGACGCCCTCGCAGATTGCGCCCTTGAAGCGCGGCGAGCCGTCGGGCTTCTTCATGCCCGCGACGTGTCGCCCGACCTCGTTTGAATAGATCAGTTCGGTGTTGCGGAAGACGGAGGGCGTCTGGCCGAAGAGCCCCTCGATGCGCCTGGTGTGCGCGTCCACCTGGGCCTCGAACTCGGCGCGCGAGTAGATGAACGAGAGGGAGTGGTGGTACGTCTCGGCGAGGAACTCGCAGCAGCCGGTGTCGGCCAGGCGCTTGAAGAGGTCGATCACGTCGGGCGCCCAGGCCTCCATCTGGTCGAGGGCGACGCCGGTGATGGCGTACGACACCTTGAAGCGCCCCTGGTGGCGCTTGACGAGGTCGAGGATGAGCGACGTCGCGGGGCGGTAGCACTTGTGCGCCACCTTCCGCATGATCTCGGCGTTCTTGTCGTCGGCGAAATAGAACGGGTCGTTGTCGAACACCGTGTAGCGGCGCAGGCGGTAGGGCTGGTGGACCTGGAAGTAGAAAACAACTGACGCCATGGGGCCATTGTCCCAGAGCGGGCGCCGGGCACAAGTGAGATGTTTGGCAAGCGGGCGAAAGCCTCAGAACACCACCAACGCCAGCGCGAAGAGCGGGCCGGTCACCAGCAGCGTCACCGCGGTGTAACCCAGCGCGTCCTGGGCGCGCACGCCGGTGATGCCGGTCAGGGGCAGCGCCCAGAAGAACTGGATCATGTTCGTCCACTGGTCGCCGTAGGCCACGGCCATCACCATCTTGCCGGGGTTTGCGCCAGAGTCCGCCGCGGCTTGGAGGGCGATGCGCCCTTGCACGGCCCACTGCCCGCCGCCGGAGGGGACGAACACGTTGACGAGCCCCGCACTGAGAAACGTGCTGACGGCGAGGCCGCCCTCGCTGCGCCCCGCGACATCGACGAACCACCGCGACATGGCGGCGCCGAGGCCGCTCTTGTCGAGCATGGCGACGATGCCGGCGTAGAGCGGGAACTGGATGATGATGCCCGCGCAGCCGCGGGTGGCCTGCTCGATGGCGCGCACGTACCGCGCGGGCGAGGCGTGCAGCAGCAGGCCCAGCGCGAGGAACAGCAGGTTCATGACGTCGAACGAAAGCGCCCCGGGCGCGGCGGCGCTGGCGGGCACGAAGTGTCGGTACACCAGCCACAGCGCCGGCAGCGCGATCGCCCACGCGAAGACGGGGCTGGTGTTGACCCAGTCCGCGGCGGAGCGGCGCTGGCCGATGGCCTCGGGCGCCATCGGCTCGGTGCGCTCGTCGTGCAGTTCGAGGGCGGGGGCGCCCTCGTCGGCGATGGTTGGGCGGCGCGGGCACATGAGCGCCATGAACAGCGGCACGAGCGCCCACAGGCCCAGCGTCACCGTGAGGTTCATGGGCGAGAAGATCGTCTCGCTCGAGGGGATTGCGCCGATGCGGGCGCCCAACTCCGGCCCGAGCAGTTCGACCTGGTCCTTGAGCGAGGTGACCTTCAGCGGCGCGGAGCCCGAGAGCCCGCCGTGCCAGGTCATCATGCACGTGAAGCCCGCGGCGGCGAGGAGGGCGGGCGAGACGCGCACGCCGCGGGCGCGCATGGCGCGGGCGACGTCGCGCGCGAGGATGGAGCCGACGATGAGCCCCAGCCCCCAGTTGAGCAGGCTGCACCCGATGGCGACGAACGAGGTGAGCCACACCGCCTGGCGCGGGGTGCGCGGCAGGGCGCTGAGCGCGCCCAGCGCCCGCGCGACCGGCGGCGCCGAGGCCAGCGCGTGCCCGGTGACGAGGATCAGGCACATCTGCATCGCGAAGGAGAGCAGCGCCCACATGCCGCCCTGCCAGTACGCGCCCATCTGCGCTGGCGTGCGCCCCATGAGCGCCACGCCCATCGCGAGTGTGAGCAGCGTGAGGAGGACGGCGAGGACGAACGGGTCCGGCGCGGCGGTGCGGAAGATGCGCGAGATCCATGCGCCCAGGCGAGCGAGCATGGGGGCAGCGTACCTGCCGCGGGCTATCCTGAGGCGATGTTCGGCTCGCATCTTTCCGTCGCCGGCGCCCTGTCCAACGCCCTGCGCGAGGCGGAGCGTCTGACGTTCGACACGGTGCAGGTGTTCACGAAGAACCAGCGCCAGTGGGCGTTCAAGCCCCTCGAGGACGGGGCGCGTGACGAGTGGCTGACGGAACTGAAGCGCATGGGCTGGCTGGGGCGGGCGGTCTCGCACAACTCGTACCTGATCAATCTCGCGAGCCCGGACGACGAGTTGTGGGAGAAGAGCGCCGTGACGCAGCGCGAGGAGATCGAGCGCTGCGAGCGGCTGTCGATCCCGTTCCTGGTGTCGCACCCGGGCGCGCACACCGGCTCGGGCGAGGAGGCGGGGCTGGGGCGCATCGCGAAGGCGTACGCGCGCCTGCTCAAGGAGACGCGCGGGTACGCGACGGTGGTGTGCATCGAGAACACGGTGGGCGGGGGCTCGAACCTCGGCGGGCCGTTCGAGCACCTCGCGCGCCTGCGAGAGATGATCGCGGCGAAGGACCCGGAGGGCGAGAAGCGCATCGGGTTCTGCATCGACACCTGCCACGCGTTCGCGCAGGGGTACGACCTGCGGACCGCCGCCGCCGCCAACGCCACGCTTGCGGAGTTCGACCGGGTCTGCGGCATGGGCACGCTGCGCGTCATGCACCTCAACGACTCGAAAGGCGACCTTGCGAGCCACAAGGACCGGCACGAGCACATCGGGCACGGGCGCATCGGCATGGGCGCGGACGGGCAGGAATCGCTGGGCGGGTTCGCGGCGATCGTGAACCACCCGGCGCTCCGCGGCGTACCCAAGATCTTGGAGACCCCCAAGGAGCAGAACGAGGGCGGCGAGGACTGGGATGCGGTGAACCTGCGCCTGCTGCGCGGCCTCGGCGGCGCCGGCGCGAAGCCCAAAGCGCCGAAGGCCGCGGCTAGGCAAGACCGACCGGCGGAAACCAAGCCTCCGCGGGGCGGAAAGGCCCGTTCGGGCCGATAAGGGTACATTCGCCGACCCGTTCGCAGCCGGGTGGAGGTCGGCCCAGGCACGATTCACCGACCCCTGCCCGCGTCCGCCGGAGTTCATTCGCCCGATGCCCACCCAAACGACCACCGCCGTTCCCGCGTTCTCGCCCGCCTCCGGTCGAGGCCGGGCGCTCAGCGCCGCGGCGGGGGCGCTGTGCCTGCTGTGCGCGGCGTGCACGTCGACGACGGCGCCCTCGGGCGCGTCGTCGCCGGAGAGCGTGCCCGCGCAGGCCTCGCAGAGCGCGGACCAGCGGGTGGCGCAGGCGGACGCGCTGGCGAAGGAAGGGAAGATCGCGGCGGCGCTGGACCAGCTCACCAAGGCCATCGAAGAGAACCCGACGCTCACGACTGCCTACGTGAAGATGGGCGACATCCACAAGGCGCAGGGCGACTTCCCCGCGGCGGAGAAGGCGTACGGCGAGGCGTCGGAGCGCGATCCGAGGAACTTCGACGCGGCGTACAACCACGGGCTGGTGCTGCAGCTGCTCGACCGGGTGGCGGACGCCGTCAAGGCGTACCTGCGGGCGCTCACCATCCGGCCCGACGACCGCGAGGCCAACCTGAACCTGGCGACGGCGTACCTGCAGCTGGGCGAGGCGGGCCAGGCGCTGCCCTACGCCGAGAAGGCGGTGCAGGTGGACCCTGCGCACGGCCCGTCGCGTGTGAATCTCGGCGCTGTGTACAACGCGCTGACGCGGTACGAGGACGCGGTGCGGGAGTATGAGGCGGCGGCGGAGCTGCTGAATCTCGACAAATCGCCCGAACTGCTGCTGAACCTGGCGGACACGCTGGGCAAGATCAACCGGCACCAGGAGATGGCGAACACGCTCGAGCGCCTGATCGCGGTGGCGCCCTCGGCGCAGGCGTACGAGCGCCTGGGCTCGGCGCGCTTCCGGTTGCGCGACTACGAGGGCGCGCTGGGCGCGTTCCGCAAGGCCGTCGAGCAGGACTCGCAGCACTACCCCGCGTACAACGGCGTGGGGGTGTGCCTGCTGAACAAGTACCTCATGAGCGAGCAGCGCGACCGGGCGGTGCGCGACGAGGCCGTGGGCGCGCTGCGCCAGAGTCTGCGGATCAACCCGCGCCAGCCCAAGATCGTCGAACTGGCGAGCAAGTACGCGGGCGCCAACGGCTGAGGCGGGCGCCGGTCGTCGCGGTTCTGCGGGCCGCGACGCGCGCCGGCGTCGCCCCGGCGCAACTCGGGGGGCTCCTCTTCAAGGTGCGTCGGTGTGACGCCGAGAGTGTTGCCTCCGGGGGCGGTTCCGTGCGCCGTGCGCGTCCGCCCCGATTCCCGCGAGCCACACCCATGGGACAGTCCGGGAACACACAGGCGGCGATCGACCACGCGGAGCGTGTCGGCGCGGGGCTGGTCGAGGCGACGAGCGAGGAGCGGCGCGCTGTCCTGCGCCACAAGTACGAGCGGGTCGTCCCCACCAGGTGGCTCATGCCCGACGGCGGCGTCTCGGCGCTGTTTGTGATGAAGTCGTTCGACCTCTCGTCCACCGGCATCAGGCTGCTCTCGAAGCAGGTGATCCACACGGGCACCCGCGGTGTGGCGCTGCTGCGGAAGGCGCAGGGGCCCGGGGCCCTCGTCGGCCTCGAGGTCACGCACTTCGGGTACGCCCACGACATGCTCAACGCCTGCGGCTGCCGGTTCGTGGCGATCCCCGAGAACCTCAAGCACGTGACCGAGGCCGTGCTCCGCCAGCACTCGCGCTGAGCGAGGGCGCGGGCCACGTACCATCGCGTCATGCAGGCGAGCCCGACAGCCCAGCGCGAGCCACTCGGTGCGCCCATCGTGCTGATGGGCCTGCGCGCCTCGGGCAAGTCCACGGTGGGCGCGCTGCTCGCCGGCAGGCTCGGCGTCGCGTTCGTCGACCTCGACGACCGAACCTTGCAGGCGCTCCGGCGCGCCCACCCCGCCATGAACTTCGGCGCCGTCGCCGACGCGTGGCGGGCGCTGGGCGAGACCGCGTTCCGCGTCGCCGAGCGCGACGCGCTGCGCGCGGCGCTGGCCGAGGGACGCATCGTGCTCGCCCTGGGTGGGGGCACGCCCACCGCGCCGGGCGCGCCCGCGCTGCTGGAGGCGGCCAAGCGCGCGGGCGCGGAGATCTTCTACCTGCGCGCCGAGCCCGCTCTCCTGCGCCAGCGACTTGCCGCGAGCGGCGAAGCGGCGTCGCGACCGAGCCTCACAGGGCGCGGCACGCTCGAGGAAATCGAAGAAGTGTTCGCGGCGCGCGACCCGCTCTACCGATCGCTGCGCACGGTGGAGATCGACGCGGGCGCTGCGCCAGAGGTCGCGGCGTCCGATATCGAAGCGGCTCTTACGCGGCCCTGAGCGAGAAGTACCCGCTGCGGAGCCGGTTCTTCAGGCGCTCGCGGTCGCCCTCGCGCCCGAAGCGCGTGAACACCGCCGCCATGCGGAAGGGCGCGGGCTCGTCTTCGTCCTCGAGCCACACCACGTTCGCGTAGACCACGATGGGCGCGGCGCCGCCGGTGAGCACCTGGCGCGAGGCCAGCCCGAGACCGGGGAGTTCGATGCGCAGACGCACCGATTCGCCGGGGGTCAGCAGGTGATCGAGTTCGAACTGGGCGCCGCCCTCGGAGACGTCGTACGCGTGCCCCTCCCACGGGAACTCGTCGTCGGCGCCGCCGACCGGGCCCGCGGTGATCGGGGTGTACATCGGAGGGACCACGAAGCGGTCATGCCTGCGTCTGTTGCTCGTCATCCGCATCGTGGGCCCCGCAAGGAGGGAGGGACGTTAAGAAGAGTCTCACCGAATCGGCGCGCATGCAAGCCCCGGACAACATCAATATCGGCCGATGCGAGCGGCGCTTTCAGCACAGGAATGGGTTTCGTAGCGCGCCGGACGCGCCGCGCGGTCCCCGGAACGTCGGCCATCGGGGAAACTTCCCCGGGTCGCCCCCGCCACCTCAGCCCTTCGCGCCCGGTCCGGAACTCGGGCTTTCCGCCCCGAATAACTCGATATTGACCCTCCCGATCCGCACGCCCATCCGGGCCTCGACTTCCTGCACCAGGTCCGGCCCGATGCGGTCGAGCAGCCGGCGGCCCAGATCGTCGGGGAGATCGTGCACGGCGCCGTCGGGCGTGGTCAGGTGCAGGTGCTCGTGCAGGTCGGCCTCGTACCTCGCCCCGCCCCCGATGGCGCCGGCCGAGGACACGGAAGCGCTGGGCAGGCGCCGGACGAGGCCCACGCGGCTGAGGGCCTCGAGGGCGTTGTAGATCGTGGCGAGGCTGACGCAGGGCCCGTCTTCCGAGGCGCCCTCGCTGGCGTCGCACCAGGCGGCGTCGCGCGGCGCCTTGTCGTTGACGATCCGGTGCAGTTCTTCCGCCGTGGGGTGCGTCTTCGAGCCGGCCAGCGCCGTGAAGATCTCCACCCGCTGGCGCGTGCACCTGAGGCCGCGCTCCGCGAAGAGTGACGCGACATCGGCGGTGGCGTAGGACTCGCTGTGGTTCGAAGTGGTTGTCGGCACGGAACGGATCTGCCCCTGCCCGGAACACCTCGGGGATCGTAGGCGCCCCCGGCGCCCCCGGCGGCGCCGACGCTTCGCTCGTCAGGACCGTACGACCAGTTTGCGGTGCGGGATCCCTGCTTCTTCGAACGGCTCGCCCTCGATCGCCCAGCCGCAGGACTCGTAGAACCCCACGGCGTCGCCGTCCGTCTTCCCCCCCCAGGCCCCGGCCCGGGCGTGGCAGTAGAGGCTGACCAGCCCCAGTTCGCCGAACGCCCGGCGCTCGACCTCGACGACCAGCCGGCGACCGACCCCCTGCCCGCGCAATTGCTTGTCCACCGCCATCTGCATCAGCTTGCCCGACCCCGCGACGGGGTGGTGCGGCAGCAGCGACGCGCACCCCACGACGACCGACTCGACCGGTCGGGGCGGGTCGATCGCCAGCGCCCCGGGCATGCGCACGCCCTCGCGGTCCAGCACCGCGACGAAGCGCTCGGCCTTGGCCTCGAAGTAGGGGAACTCCGCCTCGAACTTCGCGACGTCGTACCCGATGGGGTTGAGCAGCGCGCGGTCTCGAAGGTCGCGCTCCTGCGCGAGCAGCGGGTCGCCGGGCAGCAGTCGCATCACGCGGATCATGGCGCCATCGTACCGGCGCCGGGCGGCGCGTTCGCTAGGCTCCGCGCATGCCCGCCTGGCTCGTCGGCGCGATCGGGGTCTACGGCGCGATGAGCGTCGCGGCGGGGGCGCTGTACGCGCTGGACAAACGCCGGGCGATCTCGGGCCGGGGCCGGCGCATCCCCGAGCGCACGCTGCACGCGGTCGAGGCGCTTGGCGGGTGGCCCGGGGCGATCCTCGCGCGGCGCGCGCTCCGGCACAAGACGGCGAAGGCCTCTTTTCTCGTGGTTTCGTGGCTGATTGTCGCGACGCACGCCGCCGCATGGGCGGGCCTGCTCTGGCTGCGATGGCGCTAGCGGGCGCCGGGCCTCACCGACGCCGGCGCGCGGCCAGCAGCGCGAGCCCCGCCGCGCCGAGGGCGGCGCCGGTGGGCAGCGGCACGATCGGGCCGGTGTCGAGCGTCATGTTGTCCCAGTAGAGGGACATCGGGAACGTGCTGAACTCGCCCCAGAAGGTGACGGCGCCGATCTGCTGGGAACCGGAATACGACCACGTGCCCAAGTCGCCCAGACCCAGGTTGCCGTTCCAGAAGACGGTGTCGGAGGTGATCAGCGCGTTCGACGTGTCGAAGACGTCGAAGTGCACGTCGCCGGAGTCCTGGCCGAAGTCGCCGAACTCGATCGCGAAGCCGTAGACGGCCGCCCCGGCGAACGCGGCGCGGAACCTGCCGTCGGGGTAGACATCGATGAACGGCGAGAGGCAGTTGGAGCCCCAGCCGGCCGGGAAGCCGAAAGGCGAGACCTGGCCGGAGAGGTCCATGATGTCGAACTGGATCGTGCCGTCGCGGGTGAGGGAGGTCGTGACGCCCGAGTCGGTCATGGTCAGCGAGACGAGCCCGCCCGAGGCGCCGTAGGTCGGCGCGGTGGCGGCGACGCTCTCGAAGTTGAAGGTCGCGGGGCGAGCGCACGCGGCGCCGGCGATCGCGCCGAGAACGAGAGCGCTGCGGATGGTTCGGGTGGTCATCTGGTCCCTTGTTCCTGCGTCCGAGAACAGCAAAACGAAGCCGAGACGGCGGGCGGACGCGAATCCAAGGTACCGCCGGTTCGGGCCGGGGCAAGGGGTGACCCCATGAGTTTGTCCGGTTTTCCGCCGGTGGCGCCAGGCGCCTCTGGGTACCGTGGCGCCATGCACACCAGCGTTTCCAAGGCGTGGCGGGCTGTTCTGGCGACGGGGGTCGGCGCAGTTGTGGCGCTGATTGGGTGCGCGTCCGACTCGGGCGCGGCCAAGGCGACGGCCGACGGCGCGGCGTCGACCGGCGGCCGGGTCTGGGTCATCCGCCACGCCGAGAAGGACACCACGCCGGGCGTCGCCGACCCAGGCCTGACCGACGCCGGACGGGCGCGCGTGGCGGGCTGGGTGGATCGCTTCAAGGCCGAGCCGCTCACCGCGGTGTACTGCACGAAATGGCGCCGCTCGCGCGAGACGGCCGTGCCCATCGGCGCGAGCCACTCCCTGGCGGTGACCACACTGCCCGAGGCGCCGGCGCGCCCGGGCCTGACCGGCAGGGACGCGGCGAACCAGCGCCTCCTCGACGACGCCGCGGCGCTGGCGGCGGACATCCGCGCCAAGCACGCGAACGGGCGCGTGGTCGTGGTCGGCCACTCGAACACCATCCCGATGATTCTGGACGCGCTGGGCGCGGGCGTGCAGGGGCTGACGGTGGACGAGAGCGAGTACGCCGGCGTGTGGGAGGTGGAGCTGGCGCCGGAGCGCTGATCTCGCCTCAGGGCCGCGTTCACCCGCGCGGGCAGGCACGATGCGCTTGCGATCGCTTCGCGCGAGAAAGGGGCGGACTCCCCTCCGTGCCTTCGTGCCTCCGTGCCTCCGTGCCTTCGTGCCTCCGTGCCTCCGTGCCTTCGTGCCTCCGTCCCCCCGTCCCTCCGTCCCTTCCCCGCCCTACACGCTCGCCGCCGCCACCGTCGGGAAGATCTTCATGATCTGATCCGCGCGGCAACGCTCGAGCGCCGTGCCCACGTTCTCGTTCGCCGCCGCGAGGCGGGCCTCGCCGCCGGCCTTGGCCATGGCGTGCGCGAACGTGAACAGCGTGCCGATGCCCATGCTGGAGATGAACGCGAGGCCCGAGAGGTCGAGCACGACAAGGCGCGGCGATTCCTTGCGCACACCGTCGAGCGCCGCGGCGAGTTCGACCGCGTGGTCGATGTCCGCGTCGCCGACGAGGCGGAGGAGGATGCGCTGCGCGCCGGTCTGTGACCCGGGGGCGAGCGATTCGCGCTGAACTGTCAGTGAGGACATGACGGAGAGTCTACCGCGCGGGATTCAGCGCCCTGTCAGCGCCTCTTCAACAGTCGCGAACACGGGGATCACCGCGTGGATGCGCATCTTGGTGAGGACGTCGGCGACGTTGGGCGTCGGCGCCGCGATGGCGATCGTGCCGCCGGTGCGGCGCACGCCCTCGGCGAGGGAGAGCAGCAGCCCGACGCCGAGGCTGGCGAGAAACGCGAGGCCCGCGAGGTTCATCACGAGGCGCTCGGGGCGGCGCACGGTGAGCTTGATGACCAGGTGCTCGAGCTCGCCGGTGTTGACGATGCCGGCATCGCCGGAGAGATGGGCGATGAGGACGGCGCCTCCGGAACCCGAGGCGGCGGCGCCGCCGGGAACGCCGGGGGCGGGGCGTTCTTCGAGTTGCATGGTGAGGGCGGACACGCGCGCGGAGTGTACGGCGGGGGGGGGGGGGGGGGCGCCGCCGGCGAGTTGAAACGCGCAGGGCGCGGCGTGCGCGACGTG
>CAYVSR010000023.1:10539-13282 GCA_964453125.1 uncultured Phycisphaeraceae bacterium
CCCCCGCCCCGCCCCCCCCCCCCCCCCCCCCGCCCCCCCGCCCCGCCCCCCCCCCCCCCCCCCCGCCGCAGGAGAGTTGAAACGCGAAGGGCGCGGAGAGCGCGAAGAGGAGTCGAAGAGGGACGAGAAGGAGAGCGAATGAGGCGCGGGATGAGGCGGACGGGAGCGGGCGTCGGCACGCGCCGAGCATCACAGCGGAGTGTGGTCCGCCCCAACGGGGCGATGGGCTGTAGCCACGGGTGAAGCGGAGCCCGAAGGGCGCCGCGGAACCCGTGGAGAGCTGCGCACGAGAGGTCCGCCCCGTGAGGGGCGGAGGAAGCAGGGCATCTCGTGCGTACAAGCGCACGGGCGCACCGAGGCGCGGCGCGAATCGTGGCGACAGTCTCTCGCTTCCGTCGCCCCCTCCGGGGGCGAAGGTGATTCAAGACGCTTTCCACGGGTTCCGGTCGCCCGCTCGCGCGGACGACCTCCACCCGTGGCTACATTCGCGCGCCCCTGCGGGGCTTTGGTGTGCGCGATTCGGGCGAGGTGCGGGGCGAGTGCACGACGCGCCGCATCTGGGCGCGGACGCCGAGGTCGGCGCCACAGCGTCGGTCATGGTCTTGGCAAGGAGTACCGAATTCGTAGCGTCGCGCCTCGTCCGCCTGGCGGCTCGTCAAGGAGGCTGTCGCCAAACCGCATCTCGGCACGCATCGCGGCGCAGCACGATGGCATCGAGTGGCTTGGGCCCGGGTATCCGCCGACCGCTCTATGCAAATCGCCCGAGACGACAGTCACCGCTGGCGCGCCAGATTGTGTGCGCTCTCGGAAGATCCTGTGAAGCCGCTGCCGAAACTCTTCGACTCCGGGCATCGCTCACCACTCAGGCCCGCCGGTGTACCTCCCGTACACATCCGCCATCGCCTGCACCATCTCGCCCAGCGTGCAGTTCGCCTCGGCGCCGGCGACCAGGGCGGGCATGACGTTCTCGTCGTTGCGTGCGGCGGTGCGGATCGCTTCCAGCGCCGCGGCGGTGTGTTTCGGGTCGCGGCGCGCCTTGAACGCGGCGAGTTGGGTGACCTGGTTGACCTCGACGTCGTGGCCGATCTGGAGGATGTCGATCGGGCGCTCGCCCTCGGTGTCGCGGTAGGCGTTGACGCCGACGATGATGCGGTCGCCGGCCTCGCACTCTTCGGAGAAGCGGTAGGAGGCCTCGGCGATCTGGCGCCGGAAGTAGCCCTTGTTGATGCCCTCGACGACGCCGCCGTAGCCGCCGGTGGGGCGGAGGGCTGAGCCGTTCGAGCGGGCGGGATTCGAGAGAGAGGGAGTAGAAGCGGTAGGGGTGGAGCCCTCTCCTGCGCCTCTCCCGTTCCGATGCGGAACGGGAGAGGGAGCGGGCTTGCCGGCTCCGGGGGCGCAGCCCTTCCAGGGGCCGCCGCCCATGCGGTCGATGGTGTCGATGTAGTCGAGCGCCTCGGCCTCGAGCTTGTCGGTGAACGCCTCGACGAACCACGAGCCGCCGAGCGGGTCGGTCACGCGGGTGACGCCCGTCTCGTGCGCGAGGATCTGCTGCGTGCGCAGCGCGACGGTCACGGCTTGCTCGGTCGGCAGGCCGAGGGTCTCGTCCATGCTGTCGGTGTGCAGGCTCTGGCACCCGCCGAGCACGGCGGCCATCGCCTGGTACGCCACGCGCACGATGTTGTTGAGGGGCTGCTGCTCGGTGAGGGAGCAGCCGGCGGTCTGGACGTGGGTCTTCATGTACCACGAGCGCGGGTTCTTGGCGCCGTAGCGGTCCTTCATCATGCGCGCCCAGATGCGCCGTGCGGCACGCAGCTTGCAGATCTCCTCGAAGAACTCGTTGTGCGAGTTGAAGAAGAAGGAGAGGCGCGGGGCGAAGTCGTCGATGTCGAGCCCGCGGAGGAGGCAGGCCTCGACATATTCCATGCCGTCGCGCAGCGTGAACGCGAGTTCCTGCGCGGCGGTGCTGCCCGCCTCGCGGATGTGATATCCCGAGATCGAGACCGAGTTCCACTTGGGCACGAACTTGGACTGAAACTCGATCGTGTCGACGACGAGTTTCACCGACGCTTCGGGGGGATAGATGAACTCGTTCTGGGAGTGGAACTCCTTCAGAATGTCGTTCTGCAGCGTGCCGCCGAGCGTGTCCCACGGGATATTGCGCTGCTTGGCCATGGCGAGGTACATGGCCCAGATCACGGCGCCGGGGCCGTTGATGGTCTGGCTGACGGTGACTTCGCCGACGGGGATGTCGGCGTAGAGGCGGTGCATGTCCTCGATGGTGTCGATGGCCACGCCGCAGCGCCCGACCTCGCCGACGGAGAGCGGGTCGTCGGAGTCGCGGCCCATGAGGGTGGGGAGGTCGAAGGCGGTGGAGAGGCCGGTGTTGGAGCCGCCGGCGCTCTTGCCGGCGTTCAGGAGGTACTTGAAGCGCTTGTTGGTGTCGTCGGCGCTGCCGAAGCCGGCGAACTGGCGCATGGTCCAGAGGCGGGTGCGGTAGCCCTGGGGGAAGAGGCCTCGGGTGAAGGGGAACTGCCCGGGCGCCGCGAGGTCGCGGTCGGGGTTCTTGAGCGATTCGGGCAGGCCTGAGCCGCCGAGCGCGGAGGGCCCGTAGACCGGGTCGAGCACGACGCCGGAGATGGTCACGGCGTTGGGGTCGATGCGTTCCTGCGCCGGCGCTGCCTTGGCGGGGGCGGCGCTGCGGGGCTGGCTGGGGGCGGAGCCGGACGAGTGGGGGGCGCTCATG
>CAYVSR010000024.1:0-4442 GCA_964453125.1 uncultured Phycisphaeraceae bacterium
GGCGCCCTGTGTTCGCATATCGTTGGATGTGCGCTGCGAGGCGCGCGACACGGAACGCCGCGACCCGCCCCGCCTGTCCGGAACGGAGTCTGACGCGATGGCACGGAAGTCGTCGGGAAAGCAGGGCCTCGTCCGCACGCTCATCGGGCGCGCCCGCGCCGGCTGGGACTGGCGCGTCGCCGGGGTAGTCGGCGTCAACCTCGCGGTCGCGCTGCTGATGCTGGGCGTGCTCGGCGGCGCCGCGCTGGGCGAGGGCTGGATGAAGAAGCGAGTCGCCGACGTCCGGCGCGTCCCCCTCCGCCTCTCGATCAACTGGCCGACCGTCGCCGGCGACCCCTCGCGCACATGGCTGCCCGAGAGCGCCCGGCGCGAGGTCACCGCGACCGCGATGAACCGCCTCTCGTCCGACGTGTTCGACCGCGCCTCGCTCGAGGGCGCGCGCGACGCGCTGCTCCGCTCCGGCTGGTTCACCGCGATTCACGAGGTTCGGCGCGAGACCGGCGGCGAGGTCGTCGTGCGCGCCACCTGGCGCATCCCTGCCGCCGTCGTGCGCTGGCAGGACAAGGACTACCTCGTCGGCGCCGGCGCCGAGGTCCTCCCCCTCGTGTACGACAAGGGCGGCGCCGGCCCCGGCGTACGCGTGATCGAGGGCGTCGAGTTCGGCCCGCCCACACCCCCCGGCACGGGCGCGGGCGCCCTGGCCGGCCCGAACCTCGCGTTCGGCGAGGCGTGGGCAGGGGGCGAGGCGCAGGCGGCGCTCACCCTCCTCGCGGGCCTCAAGCGCGCCTTCGGCGAGACCAGCGTCTGGTCGCAGATCGCCGGCGTCGACGTCAGCCGCGTGCGCACCAACGGCGCGCTCGCGATCATCACCGACACCGGCTCGCGCGTGATCTGGGGCGCCGCGCCCGGCAAGGTCGCGCCCGGCGAGCAGACCGTCGACCAGAAACTCGCACGCCTCGCACGCCTCGCCAAGGGCTCCACCGGGCGCATCGACGCCGGCGAGCGCCTCGTCGAGATCCACGGCGCCCACGTGTTCGTCGAGCAGGGCACGATGCCCGCCAGCGCGGCGGCGCCCGATGCACAGCCCTGACGCCGAGCCGCGCCCCCCAGCAGACGGCGCGCCCGCGCCGACGCCCGAGGGCGCGCCCGGCTCCACCGCGTTCCCCGTGGCGTGGTCCGCCTTCCTGCTCGTCGCGACGGCGATGACCGTGTTCCGCGCCGGCTCGCCGGCCGGCCTGCCCGTGTCCGCGGCGCGCACGCCCGCGCGCGACCTCTTCGCCGTGATGGCCCTCGGCGTCACACTCCTCTGGCCCATGCTGCGCTTGTGCGAGCGAGCGCCGCGAGACCGGCCTGCTCGCGCCGCGCGCTCGCTCGGCGACTCGCTCGTGGTCGCCGCGCCGGCGCTCACCGTGGTGCTCGCGTCGCAGATCGTCGTCGGCTGGGGATGGTTCGCCACCGGCGCCGTCTCGCTGCTCTACGCGGGTTGGACGCTGCTCGTCGGCGCCCTGCTCGCCATCGGCACGGGTGCTCGCACCGGAGCACGGCGCGCCGCCTGGATGGCGCTCATCGCCTGCCTCGCGCTGGGCGCGCCCGCCCTCACGATCGTCGCCGACGCCCGAGGCCGGGAGCGCGCGTTCCTCCTCGCGTCTCCCATCACCGCGCCCGGCGCCATCACCGCCTCGGCGAGCGGCGCGCCCGTCGCTCCGGGGGCCGACGCGTGGCTCGCCGGAGCGATACCCGCGGCGCTCGCCGTGCCGCTCTGGGCGCTCGCCTTCGCAGGACTCTCGCGCCGGGACGGGGTACACTTGCCCTGACCGAGGCATCGGCCCCCAAGCAACGATCCGGGGCCCCCAACGACCCGCGGCGTCAGGCCGCGGCTTTTTTCTTCGCCAGCAGAGGACGACCGCGATGGATTTCATCACCCCAGCCGAGCGCGAGCAGATCCAGAGCCGCCTCCGAGAACTCGTCGAGCGCCGGCCGATCGTCGCCCAGCGCATCGCCGACGCACGCGCCCTGGGCGACCTCAAAGAGAACGGCGACTACCACGCCGCTCGCGAGGAGCAGGCCATCGACGAGTCCGAGATCCGGCGCATCGAGCACCGTCTCTCGCTCGTCAAGGTGATTGAAGAGGGGTCCGCGCCGTCCGACGTCGTCTTCCTCGGCGCCACCGTCCGCCTGCGCGACACCGACACCGGCGACGAGGACACCTACCGCCTCGTCGGCGAATCCACCGGCAACCTGCTCGCCGACTGGGTCGAGGTCACCGTCACCAGCCCCATGGGCGAGGCCCTCATGAAGGCCCGCGTGGGCGAGGTCGTCCGCGTCGACGCCCCCCGAGGCGTCAAGCGCTTCGAGGTCGTCGCGATCCTGTGAGCGCCCGCGCTCCGCAACCCCCTCTCCCGTCGCCGATACTGGGAAGAGCATGAACCCCATGGCCGGATTCCTGCGCGCCCGACGTCCCTCCCTCGCTGCGGCGGCCCTGTTGCTGGCGGTCCCGATCGCTTCCGCCCGCCAGGCCGACGTCATCATGGAGTGGCCACCCAAGTCCCCGCAGGACGTGAAGGTGGGCGAGCCGGTGACGCGCATCCCGCGCTCCCTCCTCTTCGGCAACCCCGACCGCGCGAGCCCCAAGCTCAGCCCCGACGGCGCTTCGCTCGCCTGGCTCGCCCCCAAGGACGGCGCGCTCAACGTCTGGGTCGCCCCCGTCGGCGATCTCGCCGGCGCCCGCGCGGTGACCAGCGACACCGGTCGCGGCGTGCGCCAGTTCGAGTGGGCCCACACCAACCGGCACGTCGTCTTCGTGCAGGACCGCGCCGGCGACGAGAACTGGCGCGTCTACAGCGTGCGCACCGACGCCCCGGACGCCGCCCCCCTCGACCTCACGCCGCTCGAAGGCGTGCAGGCGCGCCTCGAGGGAATCAGCCCCAAACGCCCCGGCGAGATCCTCGTCGGCCTCAACGACCGCGACCCCAAGTTCCACGACCTCTACATCGTCGGTCTCGAGACCGGCGAGCGCACGCTCGTCCGCCGGAACCCGGGCCACATCGGGCGCGGCGTGGTCGCCGAGTTCGTGGCCGACGACGCGTTCGAGGTCCGCTACGTCGTCCGCAACAACGGCGACGACGGCGGGTCGACCCTGCTCGCGCCCGATGGCGAAGGCTGGCGCGACTTCGTCCAGATCCCTCGGGAAGACGCGCTGAACACCCGGCCCATCGAGTTCGGCAAGGACGGCCGGACCGTGTTCATGCTCGACAGCCGCGGGCGCAACACCGCCGCGCTCACCGAACTGGACGCGACGACGGGCGAGGTCCGCGCCGTCCACGCGTGGGACGACCGGTCCGACGCGGTGGACTGGCTCATCCACCCCACCGAGAAGCGCGTGCAATCGACCGGCTTCAACACCGCCCGGCGCTGGTGGAAGCACCGCGACGAGGCCGTCGGGCGCGACCTCGACGCCGTCGAGGCCCTCGGCGGCGGTCCCGAGCAGTGCGACGCGCGGATCGTCTCGCGCAGTCTCGACGACTCCCGCTGGATCGTCTCCCTCGTGCGCGACGCCGGGCCCGCGGCGTTCTTCTACTTCGATCGCGCCACCCAGAAGCCCGACTTCCTGTTCGTGAGCCGCAACTCCCTCCGCAAGCAGCCCCTCGCCCCCATGCGCGGCGAGACGATCGTCTCCCGCGACGGCCTCCGACTGCAGTCGTACCTCACCCTCCCGCTCAACACGCAGGAGAAGACGCTCACACGCCCGCGCGCGCCGCTGCCGATGGTCCTCGTTGTTCACGGCGGGCCGTGGTACCGCGACTCGTGGGGCTACAACCCGGTGCACCAGTTGTTCGCCAACCGGGGCGCCGCCGTGCTCAGCGTCAATTTCCGCGGGTCATCGGGCTTCGGCAAGGCCTTCCTCAACGCGGGCGACCGCGAGTGGGGCGGCAAGATGCACGACGACCTGATCGACGCCGTCAACTGGGCCGTCGCCGAGAAGATCGCCGACCCGTCGAAGATCGCCATCGTCGGCGCGAGTTACGGCGGGTACGCCGCGCTCGTCGGCCTCTCCTTCACGCCCGAGACGTTCGCCTGCGGCGTGAGCATCGTGGGCCCGTCGAACCTCGTGACGCTGCTCGAGACGCTGCCCCCCTACTGGGCGCCGCTGGTGCAGACCTTTCGCGACCGCGTCGGCGACCACACGACCGAGGAGGGACGCAAGTTCCTCCTGAGCCGCTCGCCCCTGACCCGCGCCGACAAGATCGTGCGCCCGCTGCTCATCGGCCAGGGTGAGAACGACCCGCGCGTGAGGCGGCGCGAGTCCGACCAGATCGTCGAGGCGCTCAAGGGGCGCGACGTGCCCGTGATGTACGCCGTGTTCCCCGACGAGGGCCACGGCTTCGCCCGCCCGGAGAACAACCTCGCGTTCTGGGCCATCGCCGAGGGCTTCGTCGGTCAAC
>CAYVSR010000024.1:4452-6569 GCA_964453125.1 uncultured Phycisphaeraceae bacterium
GGGCCTCGACACCGAGCCGCTGGGCGATGCTCTGAAGCGTTCGACGATCACCGTGCCCGAGGGCGCAGGGCTGGCGCCGGGCGTGGCCGAGGCGCTCAAGCGCTGACACGCGCGGCGCGGCTTCGTCGATCAGACCGCGAGCAGGCGGGGCATCGCGCCCTTCGCGGCCCGCTCGAGCGACGCGGCCCGATCCTCCGGCACGCCCCAGAGCGAGAACCACACCCACGCCTCGTGCGTCGGCGCCTGGGCGTCGGCGCCCGGCGACGGGAAGAGTTCGATGCGCATCATCGCGTCGTTGAGCGACGGAATGATGACAGCGAACTGGCGCGAGTCCGCGATCAACGCCCTCGCTTCGAACGACTCGTCCCACGGCGTGCGCACAACGCACGCGTCGCCCTCTTTGAGCATCGACGATTCCGGGCTCACCTCGAACCCGCCGGGGCCGAGGAGGGCCGCCCACGCCTTCTCGCGCGGGATCGCGGCGCGAGCCGAGGCGCGCACGCACCGCCGGTCGCGCCCGGCGTGACGCTCGAGGAAATGCTTGAGCGATCGCAACTCGAAGTTCCAGCCCGTCGTCACGCCCTCGTACTCGTTGTCCCACGCGCTGCCCATGCCGAAGCCGGAATGCACCAGCCGGAGCACGGTCGTTCCGCCTTTGCCTTCGAGGTAGTAGTCCACCGCGACGTGCGCCGGCTCGCCCCCTTCGGAGGCCCCGCCCGTCCAAGGCCACGCGGTCCGCAGGTGTTTCTGCGCCTCCCACGCCTCGATCGGCAGCTCGCCGTCCCACGGCGAGTCCCACGACATCCACACGTGCCCGCCGACGCCCGGCTTCACCCTCGCGTGCGGCGGGAACCACCGCGCGAGTTCTTCGGCGTCCGTCAGCGCCTTCCACACGGCGTCAACGGACGCGCCGATGGTGAGCGTGCATTCGAGGGTGCGCGTGCGGGTCAGGCTCATCGTTCGCTCCGTTGTTCAGGCGGCGACACCGGGGAGTTCGGGTTCGTGGCGCTCGAGCGACGCGCGTCGGCGACCGGCGCGCCTTCGGGAAGCAACGCGGGGCGGACCGCGGCGAAGACTCGGAACTCGCGCCCGCCCGGCGCCGTGGCGTCGTGGTACTTCGCGGTCAGCCTCGCCAGCGCGTCCGTCAGTTCGCTCGCGAACCGCGCCCGCTCCTCCGCGGACCGGAAGCGGATCTCGCTCTCGAGCGTCAGCGTCGCGAGGCGCTTCCCCGCGGCCTCGGCGCGCTCGCGCAGCGCGGCGACCTCGGACAGGAGGCGGGCGGCGCCGGCGATCTGGTACGTGGAAGAGAACCGGTCCTGCGGCGCCGACGGATCGGCGCCGAGGCGCGTGAGCGCCGCCGGGTCGACGACATAGGCCCGCGCGACCGCGCACACGATGCGCTCGGTGCAGTTGCCCTTCCGGCGCTCTTCCTTCAGCGCGACGAGCCCCGCGGCCTCGAGTTCGCGCAGGTGGTAGTTGACCTGCTGGCGCGGCAGCGAGAGCCGGCGCGCCACACCGCTGGCGGAATCGGGCGCGGCCAGCGCGTCGAGGATGCGCCGGCGGAGCGGGTGCACGAGCGACCCGGCGGCGGCGGCGTCAGAGATGACACGGAGAGCGGACATGGGGATGTCCGCCACCTTATACCGACAAATATAATTGTCAAGGATTCAATGGGATTCCATTTCTGTATGGCCAGATTTTGCACGAAGCCGAACACACATCGAACAAATCGGACAGCACATCAGCTAGTGGCTCCCCCTCATTTCTTCCGCGTGTGCACCATCTCGAACGCCTTCATCTCGCCCGCCCCGGGGATCACGTAGTTGAACACCAGCGTGTGCTTGTCCGGCGAGTCGATGGTCACGGTCATCTTGAACTCGATCGCCGCGCCGCCGGACGGGTCCGACTCCTTCCCCGTGAACGTGAACGACTTGGCGTCGGCGGCCGCCTTGCCGGTGTAGACGATCATCGAGGCGCTGGTCGACGAGATCCACACTCCCTGGTACTGCTTCTGCCCCGGGTCGAAGCCGAGGTAGCCCACGCCCGTGTACGCCTGGCCCATCGGGTCCCTGCCGGCGACTTCTTACTTCAGAAACCGCCCGCCGAAGTACCACGCC
>CAYVSR010000024.1:6579-13022 GCA_964453125.1 uncultured Phycisphaeraceae bacterium
CTTCATCTCGATCGGCGCCGCCGTCGGGTCCATCCACGCGCGGGTCACGATGTCCCACTCGCCCACGAGCGGGGCGAGCGCGCCGTGCTCGGGCCCGGGCTTCGAAGCGTTCGCGTACTCCTGCATCATGGCCTGCGCGTCGGCGCCGCCGGGGGGCTGACCCGTCGGGTCGGCCGGCGCGGCCGGCTTGGCGTCGGCGGGCTTGGCTGCGGGAGCGCTCGAACCCTGTGCGCTCGCGGCGGTCGCGAGCGTGAGCGAGGCGAGAGCGGCGGTGATCAGCGTGCGCTTCGTGGGCATGATGAGGCTCCGTATGTGCGTGCGTCGGGCCGGGGCTGTGGTTCGCGATTCGGGGGGCGCGCCGTCGTGCCGGCGCCGCCCGGGGGCATTGTGCCTCGAAAAACCGCTCAGCGCCCCTGCGAAAACAGGCCCGGTTTCGGCGCGCCCGCGACGACCACGCCCGACGCCCCCGCGTGCTTCGCGCCCTCCGCCGTCAGTTCGCGCCCGCGCCGGGTACGCGCCAGGAAGCCGATCTGCAGCAGGAAAGGCTCCACGGCGTCCTCGAGCGCCCCGGCGTCCTCGTTCATCGTCGCAGCGACCGCCTCGAGCCCCACCGGCCCGCCCTGGTACACCCGCGCGATCGTGCGCAGGTACGTGCGGTCCAGTTCGTCGAGCCCCAGCGAGTCCACGCCCTCGAGAGCCAGCGCCTCGTCGATCGCCCGCTCGCTCAGCCGGCCCTCCGCGCGCACCTGCACGTAATCGCGCACGCGCCGCAGCAGCCGGTTCGCGATGCGCGGCGTGCCGCGGGACCGCGACGCGATGCGCACCAGCGCCTCCTCCGAGAACTCCGTCAGCCCCAGCATCGCCGCGGAGCGCCGGATGATGATCCGCAGGTCGTCCACGGAGTAGTGCGTCAGGTGGTGCGCCAGGCCGAATCGCGACCGCAGCGGCGCCGAGAGCAGCCCCGCGCGCGTGGTCGCGCCGATCAGCGTGAAGGGCTTGAGGTTCAGCGTCATCGCGCGGGCGTTCATCCCCTGCTCGACGGTGATGTCGACGCGGAAGTCCTCCATCGCCGGGTAGATGAACTCCTCGACCGCCGGGGGCAGGCGGTGGATCTCGTCGATGAACAGCACGTCGCCGCGGTTCAGACGTGTGAGCGTGCCGACAAGATCGGATGCGCGCGTGAGCGCCGCGCCCGAGGCGCAGTGCACCTTCGCCCCCATCTCCGCGCCAATGACGTGCGCCAGCGTCGTCTTGCCCAGCCCGGGCGGGCCGTGCAGCAGCACGTGCTCGACGGGGTCCGACCGCTGGCGCGCCGCGGCGACCGCGATGCGCACCCGCTCCACAAGGTCCGGCTGCCCGACGTACTCGCTCAGGACGGTCGGGCGCAGCGACCAGTTCTGACGGTCATCCTCGGGGGATTGAGCCGCAGCGCTGATGATGCGATCCGTCGCCATCAGGCCTGAGTCTACCTTTTTCCAAAGATCCCCCTTGAATGGGGATTACGGCCTGATAATCTCCTCCCTTGGGCCGGAAGCCGGACCCGCCCGAAATGGGCGTCCGCCAATCCACGAGAAGCAGAAAGACGAGCGAAAATCGCATGCGAATCCTCTCAAATCTCACCGTCGCGATGGTCGGCCTCGTGGGCGTATGCGGCGCCGCGAACGCCATCTCGGTTTCCATCGTGAACGCGGGCTTCGAGGATCCCCCGACCACGTTCTACACCAACGGGCCCGTCACGGGCTGGTCGATCGGCGGATCGGGCGGCGGCGTGTGGAACATCAACGTGTCGCCGCTCGGGTTCTGGACGGCGCCCGCGCCCGAGGGGCGCCAGATCGCCTGGGTCTCGCCCGCCCCGGCGCCCGGCTCGTTCGGCTCGCTCACCCAGGGGCTCACCGATGTCCTTGTCGCGAACTCTGTCTACACGCTCGCGGGATCGGTCGGTCACCCGATCGGCTACGGCGCCAGCGCCAACCCTGACACGCTCTACACCGTCGAACTCATCGCGGGCTCGACCACGCTCGCGAGCGTCTCGGGCACGGGCCCCGAGGGCACGTTCACGACGTTCTCACTGAACTTCGACAGCACGGGCTCCGCTTTCGTGGGCGCGGCGCTGAGCATCCGCCTCTCGAGCAACCAGGCGCAGACGGGGTTCGACGCGATCACGCTCGACTACGTCGCCAATCACGTCGTTCCGATTCCCACGGGCGCATCGCTGACGTTGGCCGGGCTTTCGGCCCTTGGCGTCGTGCGCCGTCGGCGTTGAGTCGCCATCGGAGCCCGAGTTTCGCGCCGGCGCCGCTTTCGCCGATACTGTCCGCGTGCGCATCCTCGGCGTCGATCCCGGACTCCGCCTCACCGGCTACGGCTGCGTCGAGATGGACGGGGATTCGGCTCGCCTCGTCGAGGCCGGGGTCATCCGCCTCAAGACGGGCGCGCCGCTCGCGGAGCGCCTCGTCGAACTCGACGCGGACCTCGCCGACATCGTCGCGCGGCTCTCGCCCGACAGCGCCGCCGTCGAGGGGCTCTTCTCGCACTACAAGCGCCCGAGCACGGCGGTGGCGATGGCGCACGCGCGCGGCGTGATCCTGCTGGCGCTGAAGCGCGCCGGGCTGCCCATCAGCGAGCACCGGCCGACGCGCGTCAAGAAGAGCCTCACAGGGTTCGGGCACGCCAGCAAGCGTCAGATGCAGGAGGCCGTCGCCGCGCAGATGCGCCTCGCGTCGCCGCCCGAGCCGCCGGACGTGGCGGACGCCATCGCCGTGGCGCTGTGCGCGGGGCGTTCGGCCGGCGCGCGGCGCTGATCCGGCCTCGGCTCAGACCGCCGGCGTCAGCACGCCGAACATCAGGTCGCGCCGGACGCGGTCGAGCGTCTCGCGCCTCAAGCCCGCGGACGCACTCGGCGCAGAATGCACACGAGACGATCGTCGCGAGGTGCGCACACCCCGGGGCGCGAAGAGCCACCTGCCGGACTTGAACCGGCGACCTGAGCTTTACGAAAGCTCCGCTCTACCAACTGAGCTAAGGTGGCGTCACGCCCGGGGCCAGAGGTCCCAGGCGGGAGGGGGAGTATCGGCGTTGGCGGGCCGGATGTCCAGCAGCGACGCTCCACGACGCGGTGGAGCGGCGGAATCGGGCCGGAACGGGCCGTTCAGGGCGTCGGCGCCTCGTCCAGCACCTTCGCGCCCGCCGCCCACAAATGGTCGATCTGCCGCGCCCCGATGCGCACTCGGAAGCGCGCCACGCCCTCGTCGTACTCGCGGCTGAGCACCTGCGCCCGGCGCTCGACAGACGTCACCGCGCGGGTGTCCGAGATCGGCATCTCCACCGTCACCTCGCGCATCGCGCCCTTGAGCGCGTCGATCACGGCGCGGCGGAGCGTCTCGTGCCCCACGCCCCCCGCGTCACGCGCCACGATGGGGATCGCGCCGGGGACCTGGTTCGCCCACGCCAGCAGCGGCGCGTTGTCGCGCACCTGGTCGACCTTGTTGAGCAGCAGCAGCCTGCGCGGCGGCGCCCAGCCCGGCAGCGCCTCGGCCCCGGGGCCAAGACGGTCGCGCTGGCGCTCACGCTCGCGCCGCTCGGCCTCCTCGACGTCCTTGAACAGTTCGTCGAGCGTCTTGGTGACCGTCTCGTAGTGCAGTTCCGCGCCCGCGTCGGAGACGTCGAGCACGATGAGCAGCAGGTCCGCGTGCGTCGCCTCCTCGAGCGTGGCCTTGAACGACGCGACGAGATTGTGCGGCAGGTTGCGCACGAACCCCACCGTGTCGGACAGCATCACGCGGAAGCCGTCGCCCAGGTCCCACTCGCGGGTGCGGGTCATCAGGGTGGCGAACAACTGGTCGGCCACGTAGGCGCCGCCGGCGGTGACGGTGTTGAACAGCGTGCTCTTGCCCGCGTTGGTGTAGCCCACGAGCCCGACGGTGAAGAAGTCCTGGTTGCGCTTCTGCACCTCGCGCCGCTTGCGCTCCTGGATCTCGGCGAGTTCGCGCCGGAGGGCGGTGAGGCGCTTGCGCACGAGTCGCCGGTCGATCTCGAGCTGCTGCTCGCCCGGGCCCCTGGTGCCGATGCCCGCCAGCCCGCCGCCGACGATGCGCTCGAGGTGGTCCCACATGGCGCGGAGGCGCGGGAAGGTGTACTCGAGCTGGGCGAGTTCGACCTGGAGTTTGGCCTCGTGGGTGGTGGCGCGCCCGGCGAAGATGTCGAGGATGAGTTCCGACCGGTCGACGAGCTTGCGCCCGACCACCTTCTCGATGTTGCCGATCTGCGAGGGCGTCAGGTCGTTGTCGAAGATGACGATCGAGGCGTCGAGCGACTCGCACAGCGCCTTAAGTTCCTCGACCTTGCCCGAGCCCATGAGGGTGGCGGCCTCGGGGCGCTGTCGCGCCTGGATCATCTCTCCCACCACTTTCGCCCCGGCCGTCTCGGCCAGCGCGCGGAGTTCCCCCAGCGGGTCGCGCTCGTCGTAGACGAACCCGGGGATGTGCACCGCGACCAGGACGGCCTTCTCGGCGGCGACGGCGAGACTCGTGCGTTCCTTGTGGGCCTTTCCTGCCATGCGGGCCCAAGTGTAGGTGGGCGCCGGTCCGATGCGTACCATGCACCGTCCGCGCCGGCCTCGCGCCGGCGGCACACGGAGGCTCCCCCTTGCTCAAGAACCCCCGCTGGCTCCCCGTCCTCACGCTCGCGGTCGTCGGGTCGCTGCTTGTCGGCGTCTCCGCCGCCGTCACGGCGCGCTCCAGCACCTACACCTGGTTCGACCCGCTGATCGACGTGCAGGGCATCGTCACGCGCGACTTCGTCGAGGCGCCCGACGAGGAGAAGATGCGCGACGCCGCCATCTCCGGCATGCTCGACTCGCTCAACGATCCGTACACCGAGTTCATCCCCGCCAAAGACGTCCGCGAGTTCGACAAGCAGACTCGCGGTCACTTCGTCGGCATCGGCGCCGAGGTGCGCATGCAGGAGAACGGGCTCCTCATCGTCAGCCCTATCGAGGACTCGCCCGCGTTCAAGGGCGGCGTGATGGCCGGCGACGTGGTGACCGCGGTGGACGGCAAGCCCACCAAGGGCCTCCGCGTCGATGAGTGCATCGACATGCTCGCCGGCGAGCCCAACACACCCGTCACGGTCACGATCGACCGCGAGGGGCAGTCGCTCGACATCACCCTCACCCGCGCCCGCATCGTCACGCCGACCATCAAGGGCGTGCACCGCGAGGGGGAGAAGTGGGACTTCTGGGTCGACCCCGGGCAGAAGGTCGCGTACATCCGTCTCACGCAGTTCACGCAGGCGTCCGTCGCCGACCTCAAGGCCACGCTCGAGGCGCTCGTGAAAGACGGGCTGCCGCGTGGCGGGCTGGTGCTCGATCTGCGCTTCAACCCCGGCGGGCTCCTCCAGGCCGCGGTCGAGATCAGCGATCTGTTCCTGCGCAGCGGCACGATCGTCAGCACGCGCGGGCGCTCGCACCCCGAGCAGTCGTTCAGCGCCCGCGAGGCCGGCACCCTCCCCGACTTCCCCGTCGTCGTTCTCGTCAACCGGCAGAGCGCCAGCGCCAGCGAGATCGTCGCGGGCGCCCTCTCAGACAACGGTCGCGCGATCGTCGTCGGCGAGCGATCGTTCGGGAAGGGCAGCGTGCAGAACGTCATCCCGCTTCCCAGCGGCGCCGGCACGCTCAAGATCACCGAGCAGTTGTACTACCTGCCCAGCGGGCGCAGCCTGCATCGCAAGGACGATTCCGCCGTGTGGGGCGTGGACCCGACCCCCGGCTTCTATGTGCCGATGACCGACCCGGAGTATCGCACCATGATCGAGGTGCGCCGCCAGCAGGAGATCCTGCGCAAGCGTGAGAACACGCCCGCGACCGGCGAGCCTTCGAACTGGGCCGACCCGGCGTGGGTCCTCGAGCATCTGAAGGACAAGCAGCTCGCCGCGGGCGTCGAGGCCCTCCGCCTGCGCCTCGCCTCGGGCGAGTGGAAGCCGACGGGCAAGGAATCGCCGCAGGGCGACCTGTCGCAGTCGGAGATGCGCCGTCTCGCGGAGGCGCGCGAGCGCCTGATGCGCGAGGTCGCGCGCATCGAGAAGCGCGCCGAGGCCCTCGCGCTCGCCGGCGCCGACGCGGACAAGGCCCGCCCAGACGTCATCCCCGGCGACGCCGACCTCACCGGCGGCAAGGTGGCGGTGTTCGACAAGGAAGGCAAGCAGGTCGCGAACCTCACCATCACCGGCGCCGACCTCGAGCGGTGGCTCATCGACGCCCCGCTGGAATCGGCCAAGCCCGAGGGCGCATCCGAGCCCAAGTGAGCCTGATCCTCGGCATCGAGACCTCCTGCGACGAGACGGCCTGCGCCGTTGTGCACAACGGCGTCCTCGTGCGCTCGAACGTCGTCGCCTCGCAGCACGACCTGCACGCCGAGTACGGCGGGGTAGTGCCCGAGATCGCCAGC
>CAYVSR010000025.1:0-12886 GCA_964453125.1 uncultured Phycisphaeraceae bacterium
ACGCCCGTACCAGACGTGGACGTGATCGCCTTCGGTGGGGTGCCAGTCGGTCAATGAACGCTCCCGTTCAGAAGGCTCGTGTCGGCGCTCGCGTCGTAGCCAATCCGTCGATCCTCAATCTTCCATCCGATCACGATGGCGAGCGCCATGATCTGCCGCACCCGCTCGCGCGAGCATCCGCGGCGCTCTCCGATGGTTGTCAGCGTGTCGGTGGTGTTCACAAGGTCGTGGAGGACTTCGATGGTAAACTCCGTTTGACCGCCGCGATTCCGCTCTCCGATCAAGACCTGCTTGCGATTCAAGACCTTCAACTTGCGTTCGGGCGGCGGAAGCGGCGGCTCGGGTATTCCAACCTTGTCGCGCACCACGGCAATGCTCTTGTGGTTCGCCAGACGAACAGACTTCACGATCTCTCGGTTGCGCAGCCCGGCCCGCACCTTCTCCTCGATCTCCTTCTCGACCAGCGAGCGTGGGCGCGAGTACGCGGCCTTGTGCATACCGAGCATGTCAACGCCGCTCCACGATGCCCACTGTGCCGCTGTCGATGGGGTCGTGCCGTATCGGAACGCAACGTCAATCACCGGTTCGCCCGCCGCGATTGCGTTGGCGACATCTATGCGTCGCTTTGCCCGCTCCTCGTGCGACAGGACATCGCGGCCCTTGAATGCGGCCATTCGCTTCCGACCGCACGCCTTGCATCGGTCCTGCAACCCATCCTTCGCCTTCGTGCTTCGGTAGAACTCGGTCGTCGGCAGGGATTCCTTGCAATCGCCGCAGACCTTGGCCTGCGCGTGGGCGACTCCGTTGTTCGTAGTCATGCCGCTCCCTTTCATCGAAAGCCACCCCCCGCCGACAAGGCGAGACGTGGCTAGGGGTTCTGTTCCAAGGCCGGGGAAAGCCCCGCGCAGCGTGCGGGCCACGCAGGACTGGAGTGGGAAACCCATCGCCGCACGGAGCGTTCGGGCGGCGACAGGGGCGGTCAGTCATGGACCGCGAAGTTTGCCCCGCATTCACCGAGCGGGGCGTTCAGGGCCAACCTGAGGCCCGAGCGAAGGCCCTGCGGTCTACCGGAGGCAAACCCCGCCGTCGGCTGTGCCCCGGCGGCAGGGCGGAGGAGAAGAGAGAACCATCGGCCCGCAAGATACCTAAGGCCAGCGTGAAAAAACGGTGATACCGAAAAAAGAATCGGCCTAACGGAATGCGACCGGAAATATCCTGAGAATCATCTCATGGGGGATTGACGGGTAGCCGATAGATGGTATCGTGTGATACCAGCCCATCGCATTCCGCGATGGCGAAACGGAAGGAAAGACCATGCAGAAGAACCTCACCGCCCACCGCCAGCGCGAACTCAAGGCGCTGACCAAGACGCTGCTTCGCGTCCGGCACGGCGACGGCTCCGATGGCGCCCCCACGGTCATCATCACCAGCAGCGGACGATTGATGGTCAGCGCCGAGGATGGTCGCGGATTCGCCGACTACTACGGCGAGTTTCGAGGCGGGTATCCGTGGATCGCGCCCGAACTTGAGCAGTGGGCAAAGACCAACGGCGGCTATTTCGAGTGGCAGAACGCTGGAACCATCTGCTTCATCGCCTGACCCCGCACACGGGCCCTACGGGGCCCCGATGCGGCGCCAGTCGCGCCAACACCTGCCCGGCGTGTGTGCCGGGGAAGCGAAAGGGATACCACGATGCTTGAGCCCGACCCCAGCGACCGTGACGAGACGAGCGCCATCATCGAACTTCGCCGCACCGGCGCGAGGATCGAGGAAACCATCGGCGGTTCTGACATCGACGCATACGACGAGGCTTGCAACGACTACTGGGCCGCGCACGATCGCGCGGTGCGGCTAGGCATCATCGCCTGACCCTTTCGCGGGCGACTGGTACTCGCCCTGTCCCCGGCCGCGCGAAAGCGTGGCGGGGGGCATTCAAGATCGGACACCCCAAGCGAGAGGACCACCATGACCATGCACGACCGAGGCTCCCGCCGACTGCTGCGGGACATCGAGAACCGCCAGACGATCCAGCCCGACGCGAAGGCGTGCGCCGACGCGACGCGCAACGAGGCGATGACCATGACCACCCCCCGCATCCCGCTGCCAAGCAACGTCACGCCGCCGTTCCGAGTTGACGACGAGGGGCTGTTGGTGGACGCCAGTGGGGCATACGTCTGGAACAACTCCCGAGATGTTGAGTGGGCCGCCGCTGTCCTCACCGCCTACTACGCCGACACCCCGCCGCAGCAGGCCACGCAGACCGTGCCGCAGTTTGTGGTGATCCCCACCATCAACGGCGAACTGGTCATGCAGGTAGACGACATCGCGCGGGTCTACTTCGCGGGCGAACACTACTACGTTGTCATCGACAGCAGCAAGGGCGGCGGCACTCACACCATCACCCCCGCCGAATACGCCCGGCTCAAGTCCATCCTCGCGCCGGGGCAGTAAGGAGCATCGCATGAGCAACACCCCAAAGCAGTCCAACGTCCTGCACGAGATTCTGCACGCTTGCAGCATGGTCAGCGGCATGTTCGATACGTACGTTCTCGAAGAGATCGGTGAGACCACGCACAACAGTGACCAGTTGTACGTTGCGGCCGAACGTGTCAGCGACGCCATCGGCGACCTGTACCAACTGATCGGCCAAGCGCGCGAGGCAGCAGCGCAGCGAGAGGATGCGTCCAAGTGACCGAACACCACTACGAATGCGGCGACGGGACGATCCTTGTCGTGAAGTACGAGTACGAAGGGCCAACGCGCGGCGGGCAGTTCCAGCCCCCCGAGTCCGACAGCGTGAACGTCTACGGCGCGACAGTCGGCATCGACATCGCCGGCGAGCAGGTCGAGGTCGAGGTCTGGCACAAGTTGACCGGCATCCAGCGCGAGGCCATCGAAGAGGACATCGCAAAGGCGGAGGCTGAGAAGTGACGAAGCATCGCAAGGCTATGGATCGCAAGGAATCCTCGGGCGAGAACGGGCCGATCCGAACCCAGCAGGAAGTCGCCGAGCGGTTGCGCATGAGCCGTCAGGCCGTGGCGCGTGCCGAACAGTCCGCCATTCAGAAGATCTCCCTCGCGTTGGTGCGGGGTGTGTAGGAACGACATGACCAAGAAGATTCAAGTGAACGTCCGCCTGACGCCCGATGAGTTGCTCCGCATCGCCGGGGCGGCTCGCGGGCGCGACGCGGCCAACGTGAACCAGCACATACGAGCCCTCGCGTTGCGTGACGCGAGCCTGTGGGAACGACGACAGAAAGGAGCCGACCGTGCGGGAAAGCAAGCCGTTGATGACGCTGGAGGAAGCGGCGAAGCGACTGGGAACGACGAAGGGCGGGGCGCGGATGCTGGAGCATCGCGCGATCGAGAAGTTGAGGAAGCGTCTGGCGATGGCGCTTAGGAGGGTGGCATGACCAGCAAGGAACGCAGGTGTTGGGTCGTCCGCGAACTCACCGCGATGGCGCGCACGAGGCACGCCGACCCGCAGGCCATGATGATCCGCAAGCGGCGCCTGCTGCGCGAGATTCACGCGATCTGGCCCGGCCAGCGTGTGGTCAACGAGAAGCGTATCCGCGAGATCGCCGGGGCTGTCAAGGCCAGCGGCGCACGCGGCATGACCGGCGACGAGTTGGAGCGTTCGCTCCGGATGCTCCACCAGACGCTCGGCCAGCCGCTGCTGATCGCCCGCCACCGTGGCCTTATCGTGGACTCCGGGAAGCGTCGGAAGACCCGCAACAAGCGAGAGGCAATCGTCTGGAGGGCAGCATGAAGCGCAACGCACGCGAGGCGGCAGGGTTGGACGTGAAGGCCGCGAACGACGATGCGTACGCCTACGAGTCGTGGTGCCGGGCCGTCGATTACCAAGTCCGCATGTGTACCGGCGTCGCGCCCGAGGACTACCCGCCGGCCACGACGGACGAGAAGGCGCCGGGCCGCATGCGCCGGTGGTTCAAGCAGGGCATCGAGGCGAGCGAGGTCGCGGCGTGCATCGTGCATGAGATCGTGAGGCACAAGTGATTTCTCCTGACTGGCTCAATGGCGATCTGGTGTTCGCGCCGGTTCCGCACAACAGCATTGATTTGCCGTCCGGATGCGTCGGCATCATCATCAACAACACAACCATCATGTCGGTATCGCCCAGCGGCGAGGTCTTGCTCATCAACGCCCGGCCCGACAACTTCGCGCCACCCGCCGAGTACCCCGAGATTCCCCAACCGCGCGACGGCGTTGAGGACTGGCTGAACGGATAGATTTCCGCCGAAATCTTGAAAGTTGTTGGTGAGAAACTGTCGGCGGCGTGGTAGGGTGTTCGCCGATCCGCAGGTGGGCGCAGGACGCGCTGCCTCAGTCTCGCGGGAACGTGAGGCTGGGGCATTGAAAGGAAGGCATCAACATGGCAAAGGCAACACTTCGTGGGCAAAAGCCCTCCACGATGCAGAAGAGGCTCAAGGCGCTGTTCTACGGCGAGGCAGGTGTCGGCAAGACAACCGCCGCCATCAACTTCCCGCGACCGTACGTCGTGGACACCGAACGCGGCGCCGAGAACACCCAGTACGCGAAGATCATCGAATCTCGCGGCGGCGTGGTGTTCGCCACGACCGACCCGGACGAACTCATCAAGGAAGTCACAACGCTGCTCTCGACCCCGGACCACGGGTTCCAGACGCTCGTGATCGACCCGCTCTCCACCATCTACAACGACCTGCTCGACCGTGGCGCCGAGACGGAAGGGACGGAGTTCGGTCGCCACAAGATTCCCGCCGACCGTAAGATCAAGCACCTGCTGAACCTGCTGGTGCGGCTCGACATGAACGTGGTCATCACGAGCCACAGCAAGGCGAAGTGGGTCCGCACGAAAGACGCGAAGGGCAAGGACACCGTGGCGCAGGACGGGGCCACGTTCGACTGCTACCCCCGGCTCGACTACCTGTTCGACCTTGTGTTCGAGGTCGCCCGTCGCGGCAACAACGTGGTCGGGACCGTGCGCAAGACGCGGGTGGAGAACTTCGCGTTCGGCGAGGCGTTCGACTTCTCGTACGACAACATCGCCAAGAAGTACGGGCGCGAGGCTCTAGAGCGGACGGCGCTCGCTGAGGCCCTCGCGTCGGCGGATCAGGTCGCGGAGTTGAAGCGCCTTGTGGGAGTGCTTCGGATGCCCGACGACATCGTTTCCAAGTGGCTCGACAAGGCCGGGGCCGAGACGTTCGAGGAGATGGGCGCCGAGGTGATCGACAAGTGCATCGGGTTCTGCAAGTCCAAGATCGAAACTGGAAAGGATGGTGACGCTTGAGGTTCGTTCCCAAGACCGAAGAAGAGTGCGCACGCGGGGACTTGCTCCCCGAAGGGACGTACGAGACCGTTGTTCGCGCCGCCGAGGAGCAGACTTCCAAGGCTGGCAACGACATGCTGAAACTGACGCTGGACGTGTACGGACCAGACGGCGTGGTGGTGGTGTGGGACTACCTGCTGGAGAAGATGGCGCACAAACTTCGGCACTTCTGCTACGCCTGCGGGTTGGAGAAGAAGTACGAGGCCGGGACGCTGACGGCGGAGGACTGCGAGGGCCACACCGTCGCGACGGAGATCGTGGTCAAGAAGAGCAAAGACCCGAAGTACAGCGACCAGAACGCGGTGGAGGACTACCAGAAGTTCGAGCGTGGCGGTGCTGCTCCGGCAGTGAAGGCGGCGGCCAAGGGACACGCCCCGCTGGAGGATGACGATATCCCTTTTGATGCGGCCCCCAGTCGTCGGTAGACTGGGGGCATGGAACAGACCACCAAGCGTTGCTTCTGCTGCCGCAAGAACAAGAGCCTGTCGGACTACTACGTTCATTCGTCGATGGGCGACGGTCACCTGAACAAGTGCAAGGATTGCGTTCGTGACTATCAGTTCAGGCGGATTCGTGGCCCGGCTGGCGACAAGGTGCGAGCGTACGACAGGTCTCGGTTCAAGAACCCGGAGCGCAAGGTCAGGACCGCCGAGTACCAACGGAAAAGGCGAAAGAAAAGCCCAGAGAAGGAAAGGGCTCGGGCGATGCTTGGACGTGCGATTCGCACTGGAGCCATGATTCGTCCGGCCGCGTGCAGCATGTGCAACAAGAAGTGCAAGCCAGATGGACACCACCCAGACCATGCCAAGCCGTTCGAGGTTGTCTGGGTCTGTCGTCAGTGCCACCTGCGGAAGATTCACCACCAGACGATGTGAACGGCGGCGCCCTCCCGGATTGGGCGACGTTGAGCGGCGGAACGGAAGCGATGTACGTCAAGTGAACGGAGCGAGCATGACCCAGATTCCAACCGATGAAGCGTTGCGAGATGCGTGGGAGGACGCGCCGCCCACTCTTGAAGAAAGCCTCCGCGCCGTCGCCACCCGCGCCGCAGAGCAGGCGGTGAAGGAGGCGGTGCGAGACATTTTCGTGAACCTCCCAACCATGCCGCAGACGACGTGGCGGGAGATTCGCCACACGCTGCGGACGCGATATCCGCAGGTGTTCGAGACGCCGATCTTCAACGGCGGCACCATCCAACACGACGGCCTGGTGTACGGGATGAACGTCACCACCCCACCCAAGGAGCAGCCCGTGCAGAGCATCAGCGAAAAGATCAAGCGGGCGCAGATGGCCGCACAGTTGGAGATGGGGCGGGGCAAACGATGCGGCGATGACGGCCCCCCGCTTGTCCCGACCAAGCCCTCCCCCGACCCCGCCACCGTGCGGGTGTGCATTGAGATGCTGAAAGCAGAGGGCTACGACGACGAGGCGGCTACTCGCTGCCTCGAATCCCTCCTCCCCACCCCCGCGCCCGGTCCGGAGCGGTACGTCACGGTGGAGGAAGTGGCGGACACCATGAAGGACATCGGCGGCACGTTGGTCGCGTCGCGCGTCGCCGTGCTGTCTCGCCTCGACAAACTCGCCGCCGCACGCGGGCCGATGCTGACGGTGGAGAAGGCTTACGCGACGATGGCCGAATACTTCTGCTGGAACGACAAGGCCGTGGATGCCGGGTGGGGCGCGAAGGCACTTGAACTCCTCCGCGCCGCCGCACAGGAGGGCAAGTGATGGCGAAGCGATCACCGGAAGATCAGCGGTACTACGACAACTCCAAGTCTGTCGAGATTCTTGGGCGCAGGTACGGGTTCGTTCTCGTCTCGTTCAACCCAACGTGGACCGTCTGCCAGCAGGTGCCCAATCGCCCCGGCGCGCCGGATTTCTCAATGGACAGTTCCCGCCTCACCGACGGGCTGATGCGAAGCGTGGCCCTAGCCAACTGTTTGCCTTGGAGTGACACCGCCCGCCCGCCCAAGAAGCGGGCGAGCAAGAAGAAAGGTAGGGCGAAGTGACCCACCCCACCATCGCCAAGTACCGCGAGGAACTGAAACTCCCCGGCGGCGCGACCATCGTTCTCGACGAAGACCTCGCCGCGAAGCAGGGGGGCCAACAGTGAGCGACCAAGAAGGCCAGATCGTCAAAGTGCTGGTCCACGCGCTGTTCCCGTGTCCGACGTGCGGAGAACTGGTTCCGCACCTGACCACCGCGCCGGTTCGATGCGTCGATGGCCCGCGCGACGGCGAGGTTGAGATCAGGCTCGGCCCGCCCGCACAGATGCCGCTCGCCCGCCCATGCGAGAAGTGTGTCGGCAAGGAACAGGCCGAAATCAAGAAGGCTGCGCGAACCGCTCGTCAACGCAAGAAGTTTCTGAGTGGGAAGGCTGGACTGCGGGGTGGCGCGTGAAGGCGAAGATCGTCAAGGCTGAAGTGTTCACTCGCTGGCGTCGCGTCGTCGCTCAGGCCATGACGATGGAGTGCCAGATCGCGGACGAAGTGTTCGAGGGCTTCATCGTGAAGTGCCCCCACAACTGGACCATCACCGCCCGCCCGCCGACGAAGGCAAAGGGCAAGAAGAAGGGAGTGAAGAAGTGAAGATCACCATCACCGGCGCGTCCGACGACCTCATTGAGATCGACGGCGCCATCCGCGAAGAGTTCAACTGGAGCGGCGACGAGGAAGATCGCTGCTACCTCGCCGTGTCCGACGGCACGCTGCTGTCGGCCAACTACGACAAGGACGGCATCTGGCGATTCGCTCTCGTCGAGCGCGGCACAGCGAAGTTCTCGAAGGTCGAGGGCATCGTCTCGGAGGACACGAACGACGTGGTGACTCTGGACGGCGACCGCCTGACGTGGGTTGTCATGGGCGAGTCGATGGCCCGCGCGGAGAAGCCCCCCAAGTGACCAACCCCACCATCGCCAAGTACCGCGAGGAACTGAAACTCCCCGGCGGCGCGACCATCGTTCTCGACGCCGACCTCGCCGCGCTGCTGGACATCGCGGAGGCGGCAGGCCCACTCGTGACAGCGGCTCGCCGCCTTGCCGGTGATCGGTGCGCCGCCGACTGCATCCGTACCTACCTCCCGATTCGGTCGTGCACCTGTGGCTACGAAGCGCAGAACGAAGCCCTCGTGCCTGTAGAGAACGCCCTCGCCCGCCTCGGAGCCACGACATGAAGTGCCCCGAAGAATCCGACGCCAACCGCATCGACAGGTTTCTAGCCGAACACCGCGAGCGGCTGGCGATGATCGTCGAGCGTCACCGAGCGGCGTGCCGGGCTGAGTGCAAGCCAACAGAGCAGGCCATCTTCAACCTCGAACGTCTCAGGAAGAGATTTGCGATCAATGCGGACCGCGCGCTCGCCCGCGAGGCGTACCAAGCAAAGCAGAAGGAGCCACCCCATGACCCCCGCTGACTGCCTCAAGGCCACGCCCGCCGAACTCGCGCCGATTGTGGCGGAGATGATGGGTGAGGGCTGGTACGTCGCCGACCTCGGCACCTTCTTCGGCAAGGCGTTCGCCGGACGGCCCGGAGTCCATCGAATGAACATGTCGTTCCCGCCGCGCGAGCCGTGGAGTGAGCATCACATCGCCGACGCCTTCCGCCTCCAGGACCGCGTGGCGGAGTTGGGGTTGCAGCATCGCTTCGGGAACTGGCTTTACTGCGTCGTTACCGACCACGGCGAAGAGGCGGACAGCATGGGGATGGCTGGGTACTTGCTCGACTACGGCCATGACAAGTGGGATTTCCTGTTCACCGTCGCCACCGCCTCCCCCCTCTCCCGCACCCGCGCCGCGTGCGCTGTGTACCTCGAATCGAAGGAGCCCAAGTGACCATCTACGAACAGTGCATCGCGCTCACGGAACAGATCAACAACGCCAAGACGCTGCTTGAGCATCAGATGCTCCAGTCGAAACGGGACGGGTTCTTTCGCGGCCTTGAGGCTGCGGGCCGCGACTCGGTGTGCATCGGAAGCCTCATCATGGACTGCGACCGCCACTACATGGACAAGGGCATCGACCGCCCGATGTGCGGCGGCGTGTTCCTGGACTGGAAGGAGCCCAACCCCCATGCCTGACCACAAGATGCACGAACAGCACTACGCGATCCTCACGAGCCTGTCGGCAATCGCGCTGTTGGCCGACCACCCGTACAACTACTGGCGGTGCTGCCTTCAACTTCAACGCGACCCCGGCGATCCAAGCCGCGAGAAGATGTTCGGCGACTCGGCCGAGCGTTGCGAGCAGGCCATGCAGCGCACCTGCGAACTGCTCGACGAAGTGATGCAGCACCTCGGCGACTTCGTGAACGGCGGGGACGCGGCCGACGAACACGGCATGACCGACGCGGCATTCGCGGCAATGCGTCGCGCTCTCGGCAAGCCGCCGATGGAGGGTGACGACGATGACGATACCTGACACATCGTTGAACGACCACCCCGCCGTGCGATGGCTGATGACGCAGCCGGAGTGGCCGACACACGCCATGCTCGGCGCGCTGAAATACTCGACAGGCCCATCCCTCGAAGGATGGTACTTCGGCGACATCGGCGGCGCGCACTCGTGGCAAGACGACGTGATGGCGCTCTCGGCGATCACTCTCGCCGCAGTGGAGGCGCTGTGGGCGAAGGACTACGAGATCAAGCGGCTCACCACCAACGGCGCAGCCATCTTCGCCTATCGCAAGTGGTCGATGCCGCGCGACGCGAACTACGCGGGCCAGCAGTACGCCACGGGCTCTAACCAACTCCTCGCAACCCTCGCCGCCGTCGAAGCGGTGTGCATGGAGAAAGCATGACCACTCCGACCGCGTCCCCGAAGGACGTTGAACTTGCCCGCGCGTACGCCGATGGTCTCGCCGAAGGGAGCGCCAAGGGTCGCGGTCAGTTCGACGCCTGCTACAAGCACGACGCCCTCGACCTCTTCGAGGAAATCTCCGACACGCTCATCCAGCACGGCGAAGCCCGACTCGACGAACGGCTCCGCAAGGTTCTCGACGCAATGGGAAAGGCTCACCCATGACCACCCCCACCCCCCGCGACATCGAACTGGCAAGGGCATGGCTCAACAACCCCGTCAGCGCTCCGCCCATCGACGACAACCTTCGCCTGCAAGCGCTGGCCGCGACATACGCCACCGCCCGCGCCGAGGGCGAAGCGGCAGGGGCGGCGAGGGAGAGGGAGGCGATTGCAATGATCTGTCACAACGAGGCGGTCAACTGCAACCTCAACTGGGAGGCCGCCGAGTTGTTGCGAGACCGGACGTTCTGGGACTACCGCGCTACGGCCTTTGAGAACATGCGAGACACCATCCGCGCCCGCCAAGGAGCCCCCGATGCCAAGCCCGAGTAGCGAAGCCGTCAAGGCAGCCGGAACCTACCTCGCCCGCGGCCGCCGATTCGCCACCATCGACCTGAACGACCGCGACAAGTTGGCCGAGCAGTTCGACACCTTCGCCGCCGCTCGCGTGGCCGAGGCGCGGGCGGAGATGAGGGAGAGGGCGGCGATAACGTGTGGTGCGCACAGGCACTCGATAGCCGCCCCCGGTGCGTGGGACGAACTGGATCGCATCGCCAACTACAGCAACAAGACCGTTGAACTAGTGCAGCGCGCCATCCGCGCCCTCCCCCTTTCCCCGAACCCGGAGACGACGACGTGAGTGACATGAACGACATGCCCGACGTGACCACGATGACGACGGCGGAGATTGACGCCGAGTTGCAGCGGTGCGGCCTGCTGCCCGAGCCGGAACTGGACCGGATGGTTGCGCTCGTCAGCGCCGCCTTCCGCCTCAAGGCGAAACTCGAAGCGACGGAATACGTCGTCACCCGCCTCGAAGCCAGGCTCGCGGCGGCGGAGAAGGTCATTGGGGCAGCGCGTGACGTGGTGGGCTACTCGACATTCAACAGCGGTGGTGGGCTGGTGGCGATTCTCTTGGAGCGCCTTACCGCTTACGACGCCGCCAAAGCAAAGGAGAACGCGTGATGGAGCAGGAATCGCTGAACCGGATGTGCCGACGCGCAAGAGCGATTGGCACTCTTGAGGGACTCGCGCTTGGCGCTTGCCTGTTGCTGGAGGAAATCGCCTCCGAGGCGGCCGACGACTACACCGAAGCCTATGCGGGCGAGGCTGGACGCTTGGCTGCCAACATCCGATCCGCCATCGTCGAACTCACCGACGCCACCAAGGAGCCAGCGTGAAGAAGAAGCCCACCAAGAAGCATCCCCCAACCAAGAAGCCCAAGCCGCGCGGGGTGGAGGTGGTGACATTCGAGGGCCATGTGTTTGACGAGGCACACGAACTTCTGTCTCGCGGGATCGAGAGAACCTTCTGGCCGACCACTGGACCAAGACCGCCGCTTGCAACGCTTCACGCCACCCTGACAATCCACATCCCCCGAAAGGCCCGCCGATGAGCGACAAGGACAAGTTCGCCACGTTTCACGGTGCCATCCAGTCTGAAGATGAAGATGGCGCCTACGACACCGGCGCAGCCCTCGACGAGATCAGCGAATCCCTCTCGACGATTTCGTGGTGCGTGGTCGTGATCGCCGTGCTGCTGGCATTCCAAACCTGTCGCGGCCCCGTGGAGATTCAACACATCAACCCGCCAGTGGAGGCCCGCCGATGACAGTGCTGGAACGGATCAGGGAAGCGTTGCGAGAGTACGACGACGCCAAGGCCCAGATGGACGAGGCGGGGGCCGGTTGCGGAGAGGCCGTGCGATACGTCAACGCGCTAGGCGCCATACAGGACGCCTCGGACCTGGCCCTCCCCCACCTGATCGCCGTGGCGGATGCTTTGGCGGACATCGCCGAATGGAAGGCGCTCGACGACCTGAGCGACGAGTTGGAGGCCGACAAGGATCGCGTCTTCGGAGACCACTCGTTCACCTGGCTCACACTCGCCGAGATTCTGGCCTACGACTGGACGCAGACGGCGGAGGGCGTGAACGGGCCGACGACCTACGCCGAGTTGGCGGGCACGTTCTGGACGCAGACGGTTCCGTGGTTGCTGCGTCAGCACACCGACCCGGCGCGAGTGCGCATCGTGTTCGGGTTCGACAACTAATACCCCAAACCCCACTTCACCGAAACAACGCCCGCGATAGTGCGGGGAACAGAAATAGGAGAAGGCATGAAGGTTGCTCGCCGAGACTTTGACAAGCAATGGACCATTCCGGCTTACGCTGGCATGATTACCAGCATCGTCTTTGGGCTTCCCATTGGCATCTGGATGTTCTGCTGCTTCATCGTGTGGTGCCTGAGAACGGGCAGCGGCGACGTTGACGGCCCAAGGATGTTTTGGCCACCGTGGTGGGCGATTGTGGCCGCCGCTGCCGTGTTCTCATTCGCTGTCTACGCCCACAAGCGGTACTTCCCCGAGATCGACTGAAAGGAACCCCATGCCCCGATTCGAGCCGAAGATCACGCCGTTCGTCCTGTCCGACGGCAACAGGGACAACTGGTGCCTCCGCAACGTGAACGACAACCTCGCCGCGTTCAAGGCGGAGTTCCTGCGACGGTACAGCGTCACGGAGATTGGTCGCTCGGCCCCAGACATCAT